>JAFTBL010000094.1 GCA_017455225.1 Oscillospiraceae bacterium | reverse complement strand
TGTACGACGAGATCGTGCGCGTGACCAATGAGGACGCCTTTGCCACCGGCAAGCTGATCGGCAGGAGCGAGGGCGTGCTGGTGGGCATCTCCTCCGGCGCCGCGCTGTGGGCGGCCATTCAGGTGGCCAAGCGGCCGGAGAACGCCGGCAAGACCATCGTGGTGCTGCTGCCGGACACCGGCGACCGCTATCTCTCTACGCCTCTGTTTGCTGAATGACCAAGCAGCAAAATGCCACCCCCGAGGGGTGGCATTTTTGCGTTATGGCGGTCTTGCGCCGGTCAATCCACGTATTCGCCGGGGTCGATCACCTTGCCGTTCAGGCTGACGGAAAAGTGCAGGTGGGGCCCCATGGCGCTTTCCGCGGAGGCGGTGGTGCCCACGTAGCCGATGGTCTGGCCGGCCTGCACCGTGTCGCCCTCGGCCACGGGGGGATCGGCCTGCAGACTGCTGTACTGGGTGGTGTAGCCGTCGGCGTGGTCGATCAGCACCGTCACGCCCATCAGCTCGTCGCTGGCCACGGCGCGCACCGTGCCGTCCGCTGCGGTCTTTACCGCATCGCCTTCGCCGGCCTGAATGTCCACACCGCTGTGGGTGCGCCAGTCGGCCATGGTTTCGTCATAGATCAGTTCCGTCATGCTGAACACCGTTACCGTGGTGCCGTCCAGCGGAGAGACCACCTGAGGCAGCAGATCCTCCGGCGCGGAGATCTCCGGCTCCTCCGGGAGCGGCGGATCGGGCACCTCGATCTCCTCCGGGCGGATCACCGGCTCGGCGGGAACGGGATCCTGCTGTATCACGTGGGGCGTGGGCGTCTGAGCATCCTGCTGAGGCTGGGCAGGCGTCTTTCCGCCGGAGGACAGGGCCAGCGTCACCACGCCGGCGATCACCGCACACATAGCAAGGGCTATGTAGCCGCCCTTGCCGCGCAGCCCGGAGCTGCGGTCATTTTTCTGATTCATAGCGTTTCACCTTTCCCTGCCGGGCAGACCCGGCAGATGCGTTGTTCCGGCGCATATCACGCCGAACGGCTCTTTGCTTCAAAGCCTTATGACCGCAGTATGCCCGCCCCGGCGGCGGAATATGCAAAAAAGAAACGGCACGCCGCAGAGCGTACCGTTTCTTTTGAAACTGCCGAAAAACGGCGCAGCCGTTTTTCGGCAACAGGCTTGCAGTCTGCTGCGCGCACTCATGGCCCGCCTTTGGCGGGCTCATTCGCCCACGTCGCAGCCTGAGCTGTGTATTTTGCCGCGTACACGCCGCGGCAAAATACGATTTGGATCCTTCGCACCGTGCGCGGTGCGAATGGCAGCCCATGCTGCCAGATGGAAGACCGGGATCGCTATGTCAATGCAAAAAAAGAAACGGCACGCCGCAGAGCGTGCCGTTTCTTATAAAAATGTGTGCTTACTTGACGATCAGCGTTTTGCCGTCCATCTCCGGGGGACAGGCCAATCCCATCACGTCCAGAATGGTGGGCGCGATGTCCGCCAGCCGGCCGGGGCGCAGCTCGTTGCCGGCGCCGCAGAGGATAAAGGGCACCGGATTGGTGGTATGGGCCGTCATGGGAGAGCCGTCGGGCTGGGCCATGACCTCGGCGTTGCCGTGGTCGGCGGTGATCATGGCGATGCCGCCCATCTCCAGCGTGGCGTTCACCACGTCGCCCACGCACTCGTCCACAGTCTCCACCGCTTTCACGGCCGCCTCCAGCACGCCGGTGTGACCCACCATATCGCAGTTGGCGAAGTTGAGGATCACCACGTCGTAGGCGCCGGAGCGGATCCGCTCCACGCACTTGTCCCGCACCTCGTAGGCACTCATCTCCGGCTGCAGATCGTAGGTCGCCACCTTGGGGGAGGCCACCAGCACACGATCCTCGCCGGGATACTGGGTCTCCACGCCGCCGTTGAAGAAGAACGTCACGTGGGCGTACTTCTCCGTCTCCGCGATGCGCAGCTGGGTCAGACCCAGAGAGCTGAGATACTCGCCCAGACCGTTGTTCACCCGGATCCGGGGCCACGCCACCGTCACGTTGGGCATGGAGGCGTCGTACTCCGTGTTGCAGACATAGGTGGTGGGGAAGAACTCCCGCTGGAAGCCGTCAAAGTCCGGATCCACGATGGCGCGGGTGATCTCCCGCGCACGGTCGGGCCGGAAGTTGAAGAAGATCACGCTGTTGTTGTCGGAAATGGTGCCCTCGGCGTCGCACAACACCGGCTACATGAACTCGTCGGTCACGCCGGCGGCATAGGACTGCGCCACCGCGTCAACCGGATCTGCGTTCTGGATGCCCTCACCGTA
>JAFTBL010000093.1 GCA_017455225.1 Oscillospiraceae bacterium | reverse complement strand
GGTCGCTGTCCAGCACCACGTCGAAGGTGTAGCCGGGGAACTGCTGCTGCAGCTTCTCCATGATCTCCCGGCGAATGCCGGCGGCATCGCAGCCGAAGGCGAGGATGATGTCAAAGGTAGCGGTCTTCTTCTCCGGCTCGGCGTAAAAGCCGTGGAGCTGACGGAACTCCGGATAGGAGGCGCACAGCTCCTCCGCCGCCTTGCGCAGCGCGCCGCTCTCCCCCGTGCCGCTGCCGTGGGCGTAGATGCCCACCGTCAGCACGATGCCGAACTCCCGGTACACGCCGGCGGCGATGCTGCGGGTCAGATAGTGGATCTCCCGGGCGGTCATATCGTCGTCCACCTCCACGTGCACGGAGCCGACGATCTTCTCCGGCCCGTAGTGGTGCAGTGACAGGTCGTAGGCGCCGTACACACCCTCATAGCCGCACACGAAGCTCTTCAGCTTGGTGGCCAGCTCGCTGTCTACCCGCAGCCCGATGATGGCGCCCAGACTCTCCAGCAGGATCTCCACGCCGGCCTTCAGGATCACCACCGCGATCAGCGCGCCCAGCCAGCCCTCGATGCTGACGTGCCACAAAAGGCTCACCGCCGCCGCCACCAGCGTGGAGGCGGAGATGATGGCGTCGAACAATGCGTCGCTGCCGGAGGCCACCAGCGACTCGGCGTTCAGCTCCCGGCCCTTCTTCTTCACGTAGCGGCCCAGCAGCAGCTTGACCGCCACCGCCGCCGAAATGATGATCAGCGACACGGCAGAATAGTCCGCCGCCTCCGGCGTGATGATCTTCATGATGGATTCCCGCAGCGCCGCCACGCCGGCCAGCAGCACGATCACCGCCACGCTGACCGAGCCGATATACTCGATGCGCCCGTGGCCGTAGGGGTGCTTTTCATCCGGGGCTCTGCCCGCCAGCTTGGTGGCCACGATGGTGATGACCGACGAAAGCGCGTCGCTCAGGTTGTTCACCGCGTCCAGGATCACCGCGATGGAGCCGCTGACCCAGCCCACCACCGCCTTGAACGCCACCAGCAGCAGATTGGCGGCGATGCCGATCACACTGACGCGCACGATCTCATTCCTTCTGTCCTTCATCCTCTGCCTCCATTCCCGCAAGTAAGCGATACAACAGTTTATGCAGCGTCACGGCCTCCTGCGCCGAAAGATGCACGCAGCTGCCCACCGCCATGGGCACCTGCGCGGCGCGATCTGCCAGCGCGCGCCCCGCAGGCGTGACCCCGACGACCACGCTGCGCTCATCGTCCCTGCTGCGCCGGCGCAGCACGTAGCCCTTGGCCTCCAGCTTTTTCAGCACCGGCGTCAGCGTGCCGCTGTCCAGCCACAGCCGCTGACCCAGCTCCTTCACCGTCTGCTCGTCGTACTCCCACAGCGCCATCATCACCAGATACTGGGTATAGGTAAGATCCAGCGGCTCAAGACTTGGCTGATACCGCCGCACGATCTCCTTGGCGCAGGCGTACAGAGGAAAACACAGTTGATTTTCCAGCTTCAGCTGCTCATATGGCTGCGGCATTTGCTTTTCCTCCCATTTCGTTTCGCAAAATTCGGTTGCATGCAATTTATTTGAGTATATACCTGTTCGCCACATCTGTCAAGGGGAAAAACCGCCCTTTTCTTTTTTGAAAAAAGCGTGTATAAT
>JAFTBL010000092.1 GCA_017455225.1 Oscillospiraceae bacterium | reverse complement strand
GTGCTGACCGTGCCCCAGCCGGTGGCGCAGCCGCTGGCGACCCGGCTGATCGGTCTGGGCATCCGGGGCTTCTGGAACTTCACCAACGTGGAGCTTTCCACCGACGTGGAGGGCGTCTTTTTCGAGGACGTGCACTTTGTGGACACGCTGCTGACATTGAGCTACCGCATCTCCCGCACGTAAACGCACCTTTCCCCGGCAGTGGCATACTATGGAATGAGACCGGCTTGACGGTCGCAAATTTCATAGGAGGTCACGTTATGTGTAATCAGAATTCCTGCTTCGGCGGCAACAACTGCTGCTGGATCATCATCGCCATCATCGTGCTTTTCCTGGTCTGCGGCAACAACGGCTGCGGCTGCGGCGGCAATCAGGGCGGCTGCGGCGGCTGCTGCTGAACGAACCTTCCGCTCCCCTCATCCCTTGATGGGGGGAGCGCTTTTCTTTTGCGCGGAGTTGTGGTATCATTGTAGCATCAAAGGATCGGGAGGCGCACCATGGAACTGGAAGAAAGGATCTCCGCGCTGTCCGGCCGCCGGAGAACCGTGCTGGGCGCCGGAGAGGAATCCGCCGTGCTGGCGCTGCTGCAGCGGCGGCTGGGTGAGTGGTCGCTGCTTTACGAGGTGCGATCCGCCACGCTGCGCCGTCAGCCGGGGCAGGTCTGCTTCCCCGGCGGCAGGCTGGAGCAGGGCGAGACGCCGGAGCAGTGTGCCCTGCGGGAAACGTGGGAAGAACTGGGACTGCCGGGCGACCGGATCCGGCTGGTAACGCCGCTGGACGTTCTCCAACACGGCGACAGTGCCATCTACCCCTTTGCGGGTCTTCTGGATGAGGGCGCCCTCCCCTGTCCCGCTGCGGCGGAGGTGGCGGAGGTATTTGCCGTGCCCCTCCGGTGGCTGCGGGAGCATCCGCCCCGGATTTATCGCTGCCCCCTGCAGGCAAACACCGACGGCTTTCCCTATGAAACGGTGGGGATCACGCCGGACTATCGCTGGACGCTCCCCACCCTGCAGGTACCGGTCTACGAAGGATTGCCCCATCCCCTGTGGGGCGTGACCGCCCGCATCACGGCGCATCTGACCGAGCTGCTGTACGGAAAAGTCGATTTGCTGTAAGGCACCCGCCGGCCGAGGGGTTTGGTTCTTTCTCTCGCTGCAGCAGAAGAGCTGACAAGTATTTCTACTTGTCAGCTCTTTCTTTACAAAATCACAGGGATCTGCCGGTGGATGACGATCTCCTCCGGGGTCACGCGGCAGGTGTAGGCGACTACGCGGACGCCTGCCGCCGCCGCAGCGCGCAGCGCCGCACCGAAGGCGGGATGGGTGGCGTCGTTGGGCGCCAGATCCAGCGCCCGCTCCATCTGCACCACGAAAAAAACGGTGGCACGAACCCCCTCTCCGGCAAGGCGCGTCAGCTCCTGCAGGTGCCTGACCCCCCGCTCCGTGGGCGCGTCAGGGAATCGGCAGTGCCCGTCCTCCTCCAGCGTGACGCCCTTGACCTCCACATAATGAGGCCCGGCAGGGGTATAAAGGCAGAAATCCAGCCGGGACTGCCCCACGGTGACCTCGCTGCGCACCTGCGTCGCCTCCGGCTCGAAAACCCGGGCAAACTCGGCAAACACCCGGTTGGGCGCCTGAGCGTCCATGTTGATGAGCCTCCCCTGCTTCTCCACAGCGATCAGATCGTACTGCGTCCTGCGGGCAGCGCCGGGGCAGTGCTCCAGATAGACCGCGGCGCCCGGCGTCAACAGCTCGCGGCAGCGCCCGGTGTTCTTCACATGGCACACCTCTACCCTGCCGCCGATCTCCACCTGCGCGATGAAGCGGTTGGGCCGCGCCAGAAAGCGCCCGGTGCATACGGACGTATATCGCACGCACACTCCCCCCTTCCTCACCCATGCTATCACATTCGTCCCGGGGCGCCAAGCTTTTTCTGTATTTTGTAAAAAACATATAGAAACCGAGTGGCTGCTTTGTCACAACTTCCAATTCCACGAGTTCGTCAGCTTTCACTCTTGCTTTTTTTCGTAAATTTGTTATAATTTAAACAATCATGTAGTATGGGGAGGAATCGGGACATGGAATACAGCAACCTCTTCGTTGTCCTTATGGGCGTGGGCACCGTTTTCGTGGGGCTCATCTGTCTGATCGTGCTGGTATCGCTGATGGGATGGCTGTGCCGCAAAACGGAGAAAACGCCCGCAGCGCCGCCTGCTGCAGCGCCTGCCGCGGCCGATGCGCGCAGCAACGCAGGCGAGATCGTGGCCGCGATCTCGGCGGCCATCGCCCAAGAGTCGGGCACCGACGTGTCCGCCATCCGTATCGTATCCATCAAACGAATCTGATCGCAGGAGGGTATTAGTATGAAAAAGTATCACGTCAACGTAAACGGTACCGCGTACGAGGTGGAGATCGAGGAGATCGCCGCCGGCGCGGCAGCTCCCGCCCCCGCAGCGGCGCCTGCCGCCGCTCCTGTGCCCTCCCCCGCTCCCGCCGGCGCCGAGGCGGTCACCGCCCCCATGCCCGGCAATATCCTCGCCGTCAACGTCGCCGCCGGCCAGCAGGTCAGGAAGGGGCAGGTGCTGATGGTGCTGGAGGCCATGAAAATGGAGAACGAGATCATGTGTCCCCGGGACGCCACGGTGGTGTCCGTTGCCGTGACCAAGGGTGCGGCGGTGGAATCCGGCGCGCTGCTGTGCTCCATCCAGTGACCCGGGAGGACGGCTATGGAAGCGATCCTGAATTTTATCAACGATACCGGCTTTGCCCAGTTTTTCGTGGGTGAAAACTGGAAATGCGCCTTGATGCTGGTCATTTCCTGCGTGCTGCTGTATCTGGGCATCGTGAAGAAGTTCGAGCCGCTGCTGCTGGTGCCCATCGCCTTCGGCATGCTCATCACCAACCTGCCCGGCGCCAATATGTTCCACGAGATCCTGTTTGCCGGCGGGCATATCCATTGGGATCTTTTCGGCGGCGCACCCATCACCGCCGAGTTCCTGGGCGAGCTGTCCGCCGCCGGGGTCAGCGAATCGGTGCTGGGCGCCGTCACCGTGGGACAGACCATCAGCGTGGGGCTGGTGGATATCCTGTATCTGGGCATCAAGCTGGGCATCTATCCCTGCCTGATCTTCATGGGCGTGGGCGCCATGACCGATTTCGGTCCCCTGATCGCCAACCCCAAGAGTCTGCTGCTGGGCGCCGCCGCCCAGATCGGCATCTTCCTCACCTACGTGATCTTCCGTCTGCTGGGCTTCACCGGCGCCGAGGCGGCCTCCGTGGGCATCATCGGCGG
>JAFTBL010000091.1 GCA_017455225.1 Oscillospiraceae bacterium | reverse complement strand
TCGTCAGGCTCTGGCATTTATCACCAGAGAGGACGTGGCCAACAAGCTGTTCAAGCAGATCGCTCCGGAGTATGCCGAACGCAACGGCGGTTACACCCGCATCGTTCGCACCGGCGTGCGCCGCGGTGACGCTGCGGAGACCGCAGTGATCGAACTGGTCAAGTAAAAAACCTGCAAAACACCCTTTTCTATGGTTTGAGCCCATAGAAAAGGGTGTTTTCTCATGCGGTGAAACGCCAGGTTGCGGAAAAGAACGGGCAAAACCAGCGGAGGCAACCGAAAGTTGATGGACATGGGAGCGCGGCTGTGATAAGATAGGTACGAATAGGGAGGGGAGATATATGGCGACGATCCGGTGCAAGGGCTGCGGCGCCCTGTACAATTACGATAAAGAAGGCTGTTGCCCCAAGTGCGGCGCCTACAACCGCCCGCCTGCCAGAGAGCGGGTCAACGCCGACGGTACGGTGCGGCACATGGACGATGCGTCCTTTGCCCGCCACGGCGGCGGCAGCGGCAAGGTGTGCTTTGAGGAAAAGGAATGCTACGAACGGAAGGAATGCCACGAGCAGGACGCCCGGCAGTACCGCACGGTTCGGAGTCAGGGCGACGGACAGGGAGCCGCACCGTCCTTTGCTGCTGTGCGATCTCAGCGGCGGCAGGCGCAGGGTGCGGCACGGTGCGTGCCGCTGATCGGTGTCGGCGTCGTGGTGCTGGTGGTGCTCAGCATGGCCTTCAATCTGGTCAACAGCATCCGCAGCGGCTGGGACGAGTGGAGCGGGGACGGCGACGAAGGAAACACCAGCTATGCCGAGTGGATGGGCGAGTGGGACGTAGACGGCGTTATGGGCGAGGAGATCCCCTTGAGCGACGGTACCACGCTCTGCGTGTCCCAAATACGGTGGGATGAGGACGCCGGCGAGTATCTGGTGAAGCTGGAGCGCACCTATCCGGCGGATATGACGGAGGAGGCGTGCCAAGAGGCTGACAAGGCGTTGGACGTGACCGGCCTGTACTGCGCCGATGGGGACAGCTATTACGTCTTTCCGTGGCACTCGGTGACAGACGGGGAATACGCCTTCCGCACAGAGGAATATACCCTGCTGCCGGATCATATGATCGTGCGCTACGAGCCGCCGATGGCCGAAGCGCAGACCGTTTACATAGCGGTCTATATGTAAAAAACGCCGTCTCCGAAGAGACGGCGTTTTTCCGTTCATGCTTTACGCACCGGCGGCGACCATGCAGTTGAGCACCAGCGTCAGCACGATGAAGGCTGCGCCCACCCACTTGGTGGCCTTGGCCAGCTTGGCGTCCAGCGACTTGGCCTTGCTCTTGGCCATGTAGCTGTCGGCGATGCCGCCGATGGCGCCGGACAGACCCTGGCTCTTACCGGACTGGAACAGCACGATCGCGGTCAGGATCAGACCCACGAGCAGCTGCAGAATCGTTACAACAATCAGCATTTCAAGATACTCCTTTAACCGTATTACACGCCAAACGGCGCATTTATCAGCGTAAAAAATATACTATCACAGTTTCCGGGGAAATGCAAGTGTTTTCCCGGATTTTTTTTGCATTTTCCGGCACAAAAAATATCGAACAAATGTTGCAATTCGGAAAAAAGTATGGTATGATAAGAAAAAACCGGGAGAGGGGGCGCACCATGGCAAAGCTGAGCAAGATGCAGCAGCGCATTTACGATTACATCGCCGAGTCCACCCGGCGGCAGGGATATCCGCCGTCCGTGCGGGAGATCGGCGAGGCGGTCGGGCTGAAGTCGCCGTCCACCGTGCATGTTCATCTCAAGCACATGGAGGAGCTGGGCGTGATCAGCAAGGGCGCCGGCAAGGGACGCGCCATTACATTGGCGGAGCAGCCGGCGCAGCGCCCGGCGCAGCCTGCGACGCCGCAGCCGGCCGAGCCGGAGATCCCGGCGGGCAAGGTCCCCGTGGTGGGCACCGTTGCCGCCGGCACGCCGATTTTGGCGCAGGAGTGCATTGAGGACTATCTGACCTTTGACACCGGCGGCCGGGACGGGGAGTATTTTGCCCTGCGGGTGCGGGGCGAGTCCATGCTCTACGCCGGCATCCTGCCAGACGATCTGGTGGTGGTGCACCAGCAGCAGGAGGCCCGCAACGGTGAGATCGTGGTAGCGCTGCTGGGCGACGAAGCCACCGTCAAGCGGTTCAAGCGCACCGGTAATGAGGTGTGGCTGCTGCCGGAAAACCCGGATTACCGCCCCATTGACGGGCGGGAAGCCACCATTCTCGGCAAGGTGTCGGCGGTGATCCGCACCTATTGACCAGCAGCAAGCTGCCCCGGCGGAGCCTGACTCCGCCGGGGCAGCTTTTTGCGTTGTGCGCGCTATGGCGGTGGGCTGTTTCCCGGCGCCTCCCGTCACTCGTCCTCGCTTGCCCAGTGCACCGTCCAGCCGTCCAAGGCGAAAAACGGATCGGCGGCGGTGGGGGAGACCCCTTCCACCGTGTCAGTGGGCAGGAGGACGGAGATGTTTTTAAAGCAGACGGGCAGGAAGGGCGCCTTGCTTTGCAGCTGCCGGCACAGCGTTTCCGTGGCGGCGGCGCGCCCGTCGGCACCGGCGGTGCGGCAGGCTGTCAATGCGGCAGTCAGCTCCTCGTCGGCGAACCGGGTGTAGCTGAGGGCGCCGCCCTCCGCCAGCAGAGGCAGGAGATCCCAGTCCGCGTTCAGGCGGCATTCGCCGTAATAGAGATCGAACTCGCCTCGCTCCAGCGCCGAGCAATACTCCTCCCAGGGAAGGGCGGACACGGTGCAGCGGAAATTCCCCGCGGACAGATCCTCCGCGATCTTCTGCGCCGTGCGGACGCGGAACTCGTTTTCGGCGTTGACCAGCAGCACGGCGCTCCGCCCGGCTCCGGAGAGCAGACCCGCCGCATCCAGCGCGGCGGCGTAATCGTCCGGCGCAAAGTCGACTTCCAGCGCGGCGGGATAGAGGGCAGAGGCGGGGGAAACGGGGAACTGTGCCGGCGTGCCGTGCCCCATCAGATAGGCACTGACACACACCTCCCGGTCGACGCCCAGACTGACGGCGCTGCGCAGTGCCGCATCGGAAAACAGAGCGGAGGCGGTGTTGAAGCCGAGAAACTGCATCACGGCGGTGGGCGCGTCGGTGCAATCGCCGCTGCCGGAGAAAACAGGGACGCCGGTGGCGGTGAAATCGCATACGTAAAGCTGGGTCTGCCGGGAGGAGAAGGAATACAGCGCCGCGTCCGCGTCCTTGCATACGGTCAGCCCGATGCGGTCAAAGGGCAGCCAGTCCGTGCCGTCATGATAGGGGTTGGGCAGCAGGCAGGGTGCGCCATCCTCCTGCGCATAGCGATAGCGCCCCGTGCCGACGGGCACGGCGTCGCCCTCGGTGCCGGCTTTCACAATGGGGATATCCAGCCGGGACTCAAAGGCGGCGATGGGCGCGGCGAGGGTCAGGCGCACCGCACTGCCGGAAGCGGCGATCTCCGTCACCTCCGCCAGCCTGCCTCCGTAGCGGGCGGAATCCTGTGCCCGGCGCAGAGAAACGGCCACGTCCTCGGCGGTGACGGCGGAGCCGTCGGAGAATCGGGCGTCGGAGCGGAGGGTGACGGTGCAGGTATTGCCGCTGACAGAGCAGGAGGCGGCCAGCGCCGGCCGGGGCGCGAACTGACGATCCAGAGCGAACAGCCCCTCGTACAGCAGCGCGCCGATCACCTGCTGGGTACCGTCGCCGCAGGTGATGGGATCCAGCGTCTGCCCCTTGCACATGGGCAGGGAAAAAGAACGCAGCGCCGCCTCGCTCTGCGTTTGTTCATCGGTGGGATAAAGCTCCGACAGCGGGTCGTAGGGATCGCTGTCGGACGGTGCGTCCAGATCGGCGCAGCCGGTGGCCGCCAGCAGCAGCGCCGCCAGCAGCAAGGAGAGCAAGCGTTTTCTCATATCCATCCCTCACAGACAGATCATAGCTGCCTGAGCGCCCCGGGCATTGCCCAGTCTTCGATGAGACCAGAAGAGGTCGCCCCGGCAGGCGGTACAGCAGCTGCACACGTCGATCTGCGCCACGCCCGCCCGGTGAAGCCACAGAGCGTTGACGCCCTTCAGGTCGATATGCCACTTTTGGCCGTTCCAATGCATGAATGGCTCCGCGTCGCGGCCCAAAGCGCTGCGCAGAGCCGCCGGCACGTCGCCGTCCGTTTCAAAGCAGCATGGCCCGATGGCGGGGCCGATGGCGGCCCGGATCTGGGCGGGATCACAGCCGAATCGGGAAACCATGGCCTCCACCGTGCGCTGTGCGATGCCCAGCGCCGTGCCCCGCCAGCCGGCGTGGGCGGCGCCTGCGGCGCGGCGCACAGGATCGTAGAGCAAAATCACATTGCAGTCGGCGGAAAAGACCGTCAGCGGAACGTCCGGCACGGCGCAGATCATGCCGTCCACGCTGTCATAATCCCGCGCCCGGCGCAGTCCCTTGCCGCAGTCCGCCTCCGTTACCACGCGGACGTTGGCCTCGTGCACCTGCTTGGAAAGAACGCACTTTTCCGCGTCCACGCCGATGACAGCGCAGAACCGGCGGTAGTTTTCCTGCACGCAGGCGTCGTCGTCGCCCCGTCCTACGCCCAAATTCAGCGTGTCCCACGGGGACGCACTGACACCGCCCCGGCGTGTGGAAAAGCCGTGGCGCACGCCGGTAAGGGCGTCGCTGGTCAACCAGACCAGTCCGTTTTGTTCATGGGTTTGAAACGACATGGGACAACTCCTTTTCGCGTTACGACCCGCCCCACTCTGCAAGGCACAGGTTGATCTCACCGGCGGGGATCAGCACGCCGTATTTGACGGTTTTCCCGTCGGGAGACAGAACGGCTCCGGGGGTGATGCCTACCAGCTGCATCTGCTCACCGATGGCGGCGCCCCCACTGCTGCCTACCTGCATATAGGCGTTGTGCCGCATGGCATGGCTGGAATAGCCCTCGGCCTCCCACAGCTCAACACCGGAGGTGACGGAGCCATAGGAAACGGCGAACCACTCGTTTTGCGGGTTCCCCACGCAGAGGATGTGGTCACCCCACTTGGGATCTGACGGGGCGATTTCGATCACCGACAACTCTTCCTCCGCAAAAAAGCGGATCACTGCCAGATCGTCCCTTTGACTGACATATACTGTTTCCGCCGGGTACATGGACTCATACACGTCCTGCGACAGAAATTCCATACCGTCCACGCCGGGGAGAGCCTGTGTTTTCATGTCGGTGTTCACGGTGAACACCAGCCGCTGGGCGTTTTCGTTGCTGACCACGTGAGACGCGGTCAGAGCGTAATAGGTGCTGCCGTCCCGCTTAAAGATCACGCCGCTGCCGCACTCGCCGTAGCTGACGGTGTCTGCCTTCACTGTTTTGGAAAAAATGCCGATGTTGGCGGAAAACAGGCCCGAGTCCGCAAAGCTTTCCTGCAGATCCTCATAGACCAGATCCCGGTCAACGGCAGAGTCGGCGGAGCAGCCGGATAACAGCAGCGCCAGCGCCAGCACAAGCGCGGACCGGACAAGGTGGATCGGTTTTCGTTTCATTTTCATAAGACATAACCTCCCAAAATTGGCCGTATGGAGCCTTGCGCCGCCATACGGCCATGGTTTTGTTTCAGCGCCGCGCGCTGCGGATCATGAACGGGTTCAATTGCTGTGGTACTGGGCGCAGGTGCACTTTTTCCACTTGAGGCCGGAGCCGCAGGGACACGGGTCGTTGCGGCCGATCTTGACTACCTTTTTGGGCTGCTTCTTCACGGTGCCGTCGCCGCCTACGTTCTCGGTCATGCCGGAGGCTACGCGCTCCCGCTTGACCTCCTCGTTCTGCCGCAGACGGACGGAGTAGATGCGGCGCACTGTCTCCTCCTGAATGGCGGCGATCATCTCCTCGAACATCTCCAGCGATTCCTTTTTGTAGGCGATCACCGGGTCGGTCTGAGCGTAGGCCCGCAGGCGGATGCCCTGTCGCAGATCCGCCATGGCGTCGATGTGATCCATCCAGTATTCGTCCACCACCCGCAGCATGATGACTCGTTCCAGCTCCCGCATGACGGGGGAGGTGATTTCCGCCTCCTTCTTTTCATAGAAGTCGGTGGCGGCCTCACAGAACCGGTCGATGAAATCCTCGGCTGTGAGGGACGGCAGCTCGTTCAGATCCACGCGCACAGCGTATTTTGGAAAGTACACGCCCTCCACGCCCCGCATCAGCTCCCGGCAGTCATCGGCGTCCAGATGAGTTTTTTCCATGAAGGTGCTGTGTACGTGGTTAGAGATGGCCCCGTGCATCATGTTCATGATGACGTCCTTCACGTCCATGCCGTCCAGCACCTGCTTGCGCTGGTCATAGATGATCTCGCGCTGTTTATTCATCACGTCGTCGTACTCCAGCACCGACTTACGGGACTGGAAGTTGCGGGACTCTACCGTAGTCTGTGCCTGCTCAATGGCGCGGGAGAGCATCTTGTTTTCGATGGGGGTATCCTCATCGATGTTCATGCGCTCCATGATAGCGGTGACCCGGTCGCCGCCGAACAGGCGCATCAGATCGTCCTCCAGTGAGATATAGAACCGGGTCTCGCCGGGGTCGCCCTGCCGGCCGGAACGGCCGCGCAGCTGGTTGTCGATCCGGCGGGAATCGTGCCGCTCGGTGCCGATAATGAACAGACCGCCCGCCTCGCGCACCTTTTCCGCCTCGCCGGCGATCTCCGCCTTGTGCTGCGCCAGCTTTTCTGCAAAGAGCTTCCGGGCATTCAGGATCTCCTGATCGTCGGTCTCGGCGTAGCCGGTGGCCTCGGCGATCAGCTCGTCGGAAAGACCCGCCTTGCGCAGGTCGGCAGTGGCCATGTACTCGGCGTTGCCGCCCAGCATGATATCGGTACCGCGGCCGGCCATGTTGGTGGCCACCGTCACGGCGCCCAGCTTGCCCGCCTGCGCCACGATCTCCGCCTCGCGCTCGTGGTTTTTGGCGTTGAGCAGGTTGTGCTTGATGCCGGCGCGGGTCAGCATGTGACCCAGCAGTTCGTTCTTCTCAATGGACACGGTGCCCACCAGCACGGGCTGCCCTTTGGCGTGGCACGCCTTCACCTGCTCGATCACGGCGCGGTACTTGCCGTTTTCCGTCTTGTAGACGGAGTCCTCGTTGTCGATACGGGCGATGGGGCGGTTGGTGGGGATCTCGATGATGTCCAGCTTGTAGATGGTGGCGAATTCCTCCTCCTCCGTCAGCGCGGTACCGGTCATGCCGGAGAGCTT
>JAFTBL010000090.1 GCA_017455225.1 Oscillospiraceae bacterium | reverse complement strand
CGTCACGCGGGACGCTGTTACCGGCAGCATTGCACGGCTTGCCCTGCCGGAGCTGGACTGGACTGACACGTGGCAGACGGTGAGCGGCGTCCACCCGGTGCTGCAGGTGTTTGCCGACGAGGTGACGCCGGGCGACGAGCCGGTCAACGTCAGCTGGTACGACGAGAAGGCCACGTCCTACGTGTTGACTGACCGGCAGGATCTTTACGGCCTTGCCAAACTGGTGAGCAGCGGGATCAGCTTCGCGGGCAAGACCGTTGCGCTGGGCAATGATATCACCATCAACGACGGCGACGCCGCCGACTGGGCGGCCGAGGCCCCGGAGTACGTCTGGGCGCCCATCGGAAGCACGGAAGCCCCCTTTAGGGGCACCTTTGACGGGCAGGGTCACACCATCAGCGGCCTCTATGCCGCCGGGAGTGAGCGCGTGGGCCTGTTCGGACGTACCACTGACGCCGTGATCCGCAACGTAAAGCTGACCAACAGCTATTTGTCCTCTACCGGTCAGTGGATCGGCAGCTTCGTGGGGCAGGGCAGCGGCAGACTGACCAACCTGTACAGTGACGCCATCATTACCACCTCCGCCGCCATGGCGGGCGGCATCGTGGGCGCCAACGACGATGCCAACAAGCGCGATCTGCACATGGAGAGCTGCTGGTTTGCAGGCTCCGTGACCAATACTCACTCCGCCGGTGTCAACAGCGGCGCCTTTGCAGGCGGTCTGGTGGGTTATTTCGGTGTCGGCGCCAATACCCTCAATAACTGCCTTATGACAGGCACAGTTGATATCTCCGGCTTTGTTCACAGCAGCGGAGGCAATCCCAAGACAGGCGGCTTGATTGGTGTGAACAGCACCACGGGCAGCACCACGGTGACGAACAGCGCCTACCTCGGCACCTTCGTTCCCGGCCCCAACGCCGGCAAGGGCGGGTTCTATGCCATCGCCGGCGACAAGAGCCAAGGCAACATGAACGGCTCCAACATCTATGCCGTCGTAGACTATCACTACGTAGGCGGCGGCTATGGCGGCGTGAACGGCGGTTACAGCCTCTCCTATACGAATCTCGGCAGCGCCTGCCCGCTGGGCAGCGCGGCCAAGGCCGCCATGCCCGCTCTCGACTGGGAGACGGTCTGGCGGACGGTGGACGGCAAGCTGCCGGAGTTGACTCTGGCATCCTCCGGCGGTGAGCAGCCGGATCCGGATCCGGGCGACGAGTCGGCAGACGTCAGCTGGTACGACGAAAACGAGACGTCTTATGTACTGACCGACCGGGCGGATCTGTACGGCCTTGCCAAGCTGGTCAACAGCGGGATCACCTTCACCGGCAAGACCCTCACCCTGAACAGTGACATTACCTTCAACGAGGGCAATGCCGCCGATTGGGCCAGCGAGGCGCCGGAGTACGTCTGGACGCCCATCGGCAGGGACGGCGTGCCCTTCAAGGGTACCTTTGACGGCGGTATGCACACCATCAGCGGCCTGTACGCCGCGGATACCAACCGCGTCGGTCTGTTCGGTGTTGCCGAGGGCGCCACGATCCGCAACGTGAGGCTGACCAACAGTTATCTGTCCTCCACCGGCCAGTGGATCGGCAGCTTCGCGGGGAAGGGCAGCGGTACCTTTGCTAATCTGTACAGCGACGCCATCGTCACCACCTCCGCCGCCATGGCGGGCGGCATCGTGGGTGCCAACGATGCCGCGCTGAACATCAACCTGAGCATGAGCAACTGCTGGTTTGCAGGCTCCGTGACCAACACTCACTCTGCCGGCGTCAACAGCGGTGCTTTCACAGGCGGTCTGGTGGGCTATTTCGGCAGCGGGACCAACACCGTTGACAACTGCCTTATGACCGGTACCGTTGATATCTCCGGCTTCGTTCACAGCAGCGGCGGCAACCCCAAGACCGGCGGCCTGATCGGCGTGAACGGCACTGCCGGCAGTACCACGGTGACGAATACAGCCTATCTCGGCATTTTCGTTCCCGGCCCCAACGCCGGCAAGGGCGGATTCTATGCCATTGCCGGTGACACGAAGCAGGGCAATCTGAACGGCTCCGATATCTATGCCATCGTCGACAATCATTATGTGGGCGGCGGTTATAGTAGCGTGAACAGCGGCTACAGCATTTCCTACAAGAACCTCGGTGAGAAATACCCCGTCGGCGACGCGGCCAAGACCGCCATGCCCACCCTCGATTGGGAAAACACATGGCAGACGGAGGAGGGCAAGCTGCCCGCCCTGAAGGTGTTTGCCCAGTAGACCGGCCTTGTGCCGCAGCATGACGCATTAGTAAAAACAGGGGAGACAGAGGATGGACGCACTCACGGATTGCTGCGCCTTCGGCGAAAGGACGCTGGCCGATGCCTCCCTTGCCTGCACGGAGCTGGCGGCAGTGGTCGGCATCCGGCACGATCCCCACAGCTTTGCGCCCTCCGGCGTGCTGGATGACTTCAGCTGTGTGGTACCGACGCCGCGGGGATACGTGGCCGCCCGCTGCCGCACCGAAAACGCCCGGAAAAGCTACGTTCTCACACTCCCGGACCCTGTTCCGGCGGAAGTAAACGTCGCTCCCGAAGATACCGTTCAGATCATCAGATATTGATTACCCGGTACCGAGGGTTTTCTTCAAAGGAGGAAATACGATGCGTCTGCTCAAAAGGATACCTGCGGTGTGCTTGAGTGCCGTGCTGCTTCTTCTGGGGGCCTGCTGCATTGCGCCCAAGGCGTATGCGGAGAGCGCGACCGAGAAGGACGGGCAATTCTTTGCGGGGTACTACGAGGACAGTGAGTACACGGTACCCTCGGAGAGCGCGACCGGGTATGAAAAGTGGGTGGATACCGGCGTTCTGAGCGTGAAGCTGCAGACCCGTCTGAAGGACGGGAAGGTGGACGTTCGTGTTCTTTCCACTGTGGACACGCTGGACTATCGCAAGGTGGGCTTCCGCATCTCCTTCGACAAGAACGGGGACGGCAGCTTTGCCGAGAGCGAGGTGACCACGTGGGATTCCAACGCGGTCACCCGCCGGATCACGGCGAACAATTCGAAGTTTGTGTATCATTACAGCCCCAAGGTGGTGGACACGGATTCGGAGTATTTCATCACCGGCATACTGAAGGGGATCCCCTCGGGGAACTGGGACAAGACGTTTTTGATAGAGCCGTTCTGGAAGACGCAGGACGGGACGGTGGTCTACGGCGAGAGCCGCTGGTTTACCATCAACGACCTGCGGTCTGACAACACGAACATCAACATTTCTGCGAAGATGGACGCGAGCGCGTTCGCCTCGGCCGGTGTGTCGGGGATCGACGGGGCAAGCATCCGCAACAGCTACTATGACGGCCGGTACGGTCACTTCAACCTGACGGTGGCGGACCGCACGGCGCTGCCCTCCGTCACGGCGGTGACTCTGGGCGGCACGACGGTGTATTACCGCAACCTGCAGAACACCGCCGCTGAGGACACGTCGTGGTACACCGTGCCCAACGCCGCGGGCGAGACGGAGTTCGTCGTTGCCACCGCCGCCGACATGTACGGCTTTGCCAGTGCGGTGAACGGCGGGAGCAGTTTTGCAGGCAAGACCGTTTTCCTGTGCGCCGATATCACGGCGAATGCCGGTGACGCCGCCGCCTGGGCGGCTTGCGCCCCGGAACGGGTCTGGGCGCCTATCGGGAAAAGCGCGCAGCCGTTCCGAGGCACCTTTGACGGCGGCATGCACACCGTCAGCGGACTCTATACTGCCGGTGGCTCGCGCATCGGCCTGTTCGGCGTTGCGCTTGACGCTTCGATCCGGAATGTGAGACTGACCAACAGTTATCTCGCCGCCACCGGCCAGTGGATCGGCAGCTTCGTGGGGCAGGGCAGCGGCACACTGACCAACCTGTACAGCGACGCCATCCTCACCACCTCCGCCGCGATGATCGGCGGCATTGTGGGCGCCAACGATGATGCCAACAGGCGCGATCTGCACATGGAGAGCTGTTGGTTTGCAGGCTCCGTGGCCAACACACACTCCGCCGGCGTCAACAGCGGCGGCTTCACAGGCGGTCTGGTGGGGTACCTGTCCAACGGCGTCAACACCATCGACAACTGCCTCGTGACGGGACACATCGATATCTCTCAGATGACCTATGCCGCCGGCGGCAATCTCAAGACCGGCGGCTTGATCGGCGTCAACGCCGTCAGCGGTACCACCATGACCCACACTGCCTATCTGGGCACGCTTGATTTGGGTGATCGGCAGTCTGCCCCCGGACTCTATGCGCTCTGCGGCGACCAGCCGCAGGGAGATCTGACCGCCGACCACATCTATGCGGTCACGGCGGGCATGGGCGGGGGCTATAAAGCCACCGACGGCAGTATCTCCTACGTGAATTTGAGCGGGATCCGTCCCACCGGCGACGCCGCCCGGAGCATTATGGCGGAGCTGGATTGGGAGAACAAGTGGCAGACGGTGAACGGCGGCCTGCCGGCGCTGCGCCTGCCGGCTGCCGAGCCGGCGGAAGCGACGGAGGAGCCGGTGGACACGAGCTGGTACGACGAAAACGAGACGTCTTATGTTTTGACCGACCGGGCGGATCTGTACGGCTTTGCCAAGCTGGTCAACAGCGGGATCACCTTCACCGGCAAGACAGTCGCGCTGGGGGATGATATCACCGTCAACACCGGCAGCGCCGCCGATTGGGTCAGCGAGGCACCGGAGAACGTCTGGACACCCATCGGCATGGTGGGCGGACAAGCTTTCAAGGGCACCTTTGAAGGCAATATGCATACCATCAGCGGTCTATATACCGCAGAAGGCTCACGCATCGGTCTTTTCGGCATCACCGAGGGCGCCGTGATCCGCAACGTAAAGCTGACCAACAGCTATTTCTCTGCTGCCGGCCAATGGCTGGGCAGCTTTGTGGGGCAGGGCAGCGGCACGCTGACCAATTTGTACAGCGACGCCATCCTCACCAGCTCCGCCGCCATGATCGGCGGCATCGTGGGTGCCAATGACAGCGGCATGAATATGGCCCTGACACTGGAAAACTGCTGGTTTGCAGGCTCTGTGACCAACACCCACTCCGCCGGCGCCAACAGCGGCGGCTTTACGGGCGGTCTGGTGGGCTATCTGGGTGTCGGCGCCAACACCGTTGACAACTGCCTTATGACGGGCACCATTGATATCTCCGGGATGACCTACGCCCCCGGCGGTAACCCCAAGACCGGCGGCCTCGTCGGTGTGAACAGCACCGCCTTAAGCACCACAGTGACGAACAGTGCCTATCTGGGCACCTTCGTTCCCGGCTCCAATGCCGGCAAGGGCGGCTTCTATGCCATTGCCGGCGACACGAAGCAGGGCAACATGAACGGCTCCAATATCTACGCCATCGTCGACAATCACTACGTGGGCGGCGGCTACGCCGGCGTGAACAGCGGCTACAGCATCTCCTACAAGAACCTCGGTGAGAAATGCCCCGTCGGCGACGCGGCCAAGGCCGCCATGCCCACCCTCGACTGGGAGAACACGTGGAAGACGACGGCCGGCGCTCTGCCGATCCTGAAGGCGTTCGAGTTCATGGAGCTGGATGGGTACGAGATCTTCCGGCATCTGCCCAAGCTGTCCACCGCCCGGGGCACGTACTCCGCGCCGACGGACTGCGGAAGCGGCAACTGGGTGGTGCGGATCTCCGACACCACGGCGGAGGAATACCGGGCCTACCTGACTCTTCTGGAGAACAGCGGCTTTACAAAGCACAGTGACAACGGTGACGGAGCCATGGAGGGTTACGTCTATGCCGCCTCGTTCACCAAGGGCGAGCTTACCTGCACGGTGTCCCATGTGATCCGGCAGGGACGCACCTACCTTGCGGCAGCGTACGGCGAGGAGCTGTCGCCCCACCTGATCTATCAGGACGGGTATCTGGACGGCGTGACGGCGCAATCGCAGACGAAGCTCCACATGCTGGAGCTGTACGGCGCCGGCGGCAACAGCTTCGTCATCCAGCTGCGCAACGGCCACTTTCTGGTGGAGGACGGCGGCGACGATGCCGATGCGCCGTACCTGCTGGACTATCTGGAGTCGCTGACCCCTGCGGGGGAAAAACCTGTTGTCGAGGGGTGGTTCATCTCCCACGCCCACTCCGACCACAACGGCGCACTGCTGCGCATCGCAGGCGAGCCGGAGTCCATCGAGCGTATCTGCCTCCACGGGATTTACTTCGTGGATCCCGGCGCCGCACTGAGCGAGTGGCTGCGTACGGATCCGACCTATGGGTACCTGACTGCCCGGGTGGCGGGCCTGTTCCGGGACGAGGAGGGCCATCCGGCCAGATCCTACCGGGTGCATCTGGGCCAGCGGTACTACTTCTGCGATATCACGATCGACGTGGCGCTCACGCTGGAACAGCTGGCGGAGGAGGAATACGTCGACTATGATTACAACGATACCTCCACGTGGCTGATGCACCATATCGAGGGGCAGAAGTTCCTCCACGCGGGGGATGCCCACCACGCCGGAATGCAGGCGGTGATGGCAATGTACGATCCGGCCTATTTCGCCATGGAGGTGTACGCGGTGTTCCACCACGGCATCAACGTGTGGGATTACTTCACCGATTACGCCCTGACCGACGTGAAAACAGCACTGTACCCGGCTTTCCGGGCGCGGAGCACGTGGAACCCGGACACAGACCCCATTCTGGGCGCCCGTGAGCGGAACGAGCATCTGCAGGCGCTGGTAGAGGAATACGTGTCCCGGGGCGACGGCACGGTGGTGCTCACGTTCCCTTACACAGTGGGTACGTATCAGATCCTGCCGCCCTGCGACTGGCGCTACAACGGCGGCGTGGCCGATCACAAGGAGGCCAGCTCCGCCGGGTGACGGCACAATATAAAGTCCCAAACGCCCGATGGGCGACGGAATAGCAGAGGACACAGGGTATAATGCATGCAAACAAGTGAGAAAGCAAAGGAGCGAGCAAGGAGGTGAAACGATGAAAAAGATGAAGTATGTGAGACCCGTAAGCGAGCTGTATGACCTGAAAGATGATGAAGAGATCATCACCACCAGCACTTTGTCCGAGAACGGGAACCCGGATGAAGAGATCCCCGGCGGCTGGGGAGACTGAGGCGCAACACCGTAAGCGGCAAACAAACTTATAAAAGGGAGGAAACGATATGACATGGCTGAAGAAGCTGGCAGCGGCTGCTATGGCTGCCGTACTGGTCTTCTCGGGGCTCTATATCAGCGCGCCCAAGGCGTATGCGGAGAGCGCGACCGAGAAGGACGGGCAATTCTTTGCGGGGTACTACGAGGACAGTGAGTACACGGTACCCTCGGAGAGCGCGACCGGGTATGAAAAGTGGGTGGATACCGGCGTTCTG
>JAFTBL010000008.1 GCA_017455225.1 Oscillospiraceae bacterium | reverse complement strand
TCTGGATGTCATTAGGGAACTGGCGCGCGAAGGAATGACCATGGTTGTGGTGACCCACGAGATGGGCTTTGCGCGGGAGGTCGGCGACCGGGTGCTGTTCATGGCAGACGGAAAGCTGCTGGAGGACGGCACGCCGGACGCGGTCTTCAATACACCGCAGAACCCCCGGCTGCAGGACTTTTTGTCAAAGGTGTGATAACGAGGACACGCTGAAACGTCTGCTCACACGTGGCAGGCCGTGAGCTGCGGCAAGAGCAGCATCGCTCACAAGGGAATGCTGTGCGCCGGCAAGGTGCTGGCGGCCACCGCCATCGACCTTTTGACCGACCCGGCGCTGCTGGCGGAGGCCAAGGCGGAATTTGCCAAGCGTTCCGCCGGCGGATACGTCTGCCCCATCGAGCCGGACGCCGTACCCCGTACGCCGTTTTGACCGTGAAAAGCTCTCCCGCGTGACGTGGGAGAGCTTTTATGCGCAAAAAGTGACGGCTTTTCCGTTGACGGGCCGGAAAAAAACGGGTATGATACAAGTGTAAGTATCCGCCCGTGGCGCAAAGGAGGCCGCTATGGAAAACACGTTTGCCCTGAAGGGCACCATCCTCCACACCCCCACGCCCGTTGCTTTTGAGGTGACGGAGGGCTACGCGGTATGCCGGGACGGGCAGGTGGAAGGGCTTTACGACGCCCTGCCCCCGGCGCTTTCCCGCGTGACCGTGTACGACTACACCGGCAGGCTTATCATCCCCGGCATGGCAGATATTCACCAGCACGCGCCCCAGTACGGTTTTCGCGGGCTGGGCATGGCCATGGATCCGGACAGCGTGTGGAGCAGCTGGTTCGAGCAGTACTCCCTGCCGGAGGAGCGGCATTACGCAGACCTTGCCTACGCGGACGCGGCCTACGAGCGCTTTGCCGACGATCTGCTGCACACAACCACCACCCGCACCTGCACCTTTGCCACCATCCACCGCGGCGCCACAGAGCTGCTGATGGAAAAGCTGGCCCGCCGGGGCTTCGTCTCCTACGTGGGCAAGCTGAACATGGACCGCAGCTCCATCGAGGGGCTGCAGGAAACCACGGAGGAGACTCTGCGTGAGACCCGCCTGTGGCTGGAGGATACCTGCGAAAAATACGAGCTTGTCAAGCCCATGATCACGCCCCGGTACGTCCCCTCCTGCACGCGCTCGTGCATGGCCGGACTGCGGGAGCTGATCCGGGAATTCCGGGTGCCCGTCCAGTCCCATCTGGACGAGGGACTGGACGAGATCGCATGGGTACGGCAGCTGGAGCCGGAGGCGGCCTCCTACGCGGCGCTGTACGACGAATATGATATGCTGGGCAGCACGGTGCCCTCCGTGCAGGCCCACTGCGTGTTTCCCACGGAGGAGGAGTTCGAGCTGATGCGCCGGCGTCCCAACCTGTGGGTCGCCCACTGCCCCCAGAGCAATCTGCACATCTCCGGCTACGCCGCCCCGGTGCGCCGGTATCTGGAGGCAGGGATCCACGTGGGGCTGGGCTCCGACATGGCCGCCGGCAGCACACTGAACCTGTTCCGCGCCGTCACCGACGCGGTGATCGCCTCCCGCATCTATTGGCACACGGCGGAGCGCAAGGGGGAGCCCTTTGCAGAAAAAACGTACCTGTCCCTGGCGGAGGCGTTTTACCTTGCCACCAAGGGTGGCGGCGCCCTGTGGGGCAGGGCGGGCAGCTTTGAGCCGGGCTACTGCTTCGACGCGGTGGTCATCGACGACCGGCCGCTGGCAGATCTCAATCCCCGCACGCCCCGCCAGCGCATCGAGCGGGTCGCCTATCTGTCCGACGAGCGGCACGTGGAGGCCAAGTTCATCAACGGGCGAAAGGTTTTATGACCTTCATAATGACAGGGGGACTGTTTCCCGTGAAACAGTCCCCCTGCTTTTATCTCGTTATCAGCCATACCGCCAGCGCAAGCTGCACCAGCAACAGGAGTGGCAGCCCCACGCGGAACCGCCGATGCCGCGTTTTGTGGTGAAAGACGAGCATCCCCAGCAGCGCACCCGCGCTGCCGCCCAAAAAAGCCAGCGCCAGAAGGGTGCGCTCCGGCACGCGGCGGCCGCCCCGCCGGGCAAAGCTCTTATCCGCGCCGTACACGGCGAAGGTCACCCCGTTCAGTGCGGCCAGAAAAACGCCTGCCGCCGTGACCCACAGCGCCGAGCCGCTCACGCCTGCGCCCGCAGGCGGCACAGCGCCGAGGCGGTGTCAGCTGCCAGCGCAGCGTTGTTGAACACCAGGCGGATGTTGGCCTCCAGACTGTCGCCGCCGGTCAGCTCCTTCACCTTGGCCAGCAGGAAGGGCGTGGACGCCTTGCCCCGGATCCCCTGCGCCACGCTCTCGCGGATGGCTTTGTCGATGGCGTCGTTGATCACGTCGGCGTCCATGGCGTACTCCTTGGGAATGGGATTGGTCACCAGCATGCCGCCCTTGAGCCCCATGAGCCGCTGGGCACAGAACGCCTCAGCCAGCTCCTCCGGGCTGTCCAGCCGGTAGTCCACGCCGAAGCCGGAGCGGTCGGTGTAGAACGCGGGCAGCTCCGAGGTGCGGTAGCCGATCACCGGCACGCCCTTGGTTTCCAGATACTCCAGCGTCAACCCCAGATCCAGGATGGACTTGGCGCCGGCACATATCACCATTACCGGCGTCTGCGCCAGCTCCTCCAGGTCGGCGGAGATGTCCATGGTGGTTTCCGCGCCCCGATGCACGCCGCCCACGCCGCCGGTGGCAAAGACCTCGATGCCCGCCATGGCGGCGATCATCATGGTGGTGGTCACAGTGGTGGCGCCGTCCATGCCCTTGGCCACCAGCACCGGCAGATCCCGGCGGCTGGCCTTGGTGACCCCGGCGCCGGTGCGGCCCAGATAGTCGATCTCCTCCGCCGTCAGACCCGCCTTCAGCCGCCCGCCGATAATGGCGACTGTGGCGGGGACGGCGCCGTTCTCCCGGAGGATCTTCTCCACGTTCAGCGCCGTCTCCACGTTCTGGGGATAGGGCATGCCGTGGGAGATGATGGTGCTCTCCAGAGCCACCACGGGGCGCCCCTCCTCCAGGGCCCGACGCACCTCGGGCGCAATATCCAGATACTTGTTCATGTCACATTACCTCGCAGTTTTTCAGGTTTTCCAGCTCCGCCCAGCTCATTCCCGGGTGGATGGTGGTCTCCGCCGTACTGGCGAAGGCCCCGGCGCAGATGGCGTTCTGAGCCGCCGCGGCCAGATCCGCTCCCCGCAGGAGGGAGGCCGTCAGGGCGGCCACCATGGCGTCGCCGCCGCCGGTGGCGTTGACGATGGGCACCTTGGGGCAGCCGTACCGGGCCCTCTCCCCTGTCCGGGCCGCGGCGCAGATGCCGGCGGAGGAGAGAGAAATATACACCTGCCGCAGCCCCGTGTCAAGGAGCTTTTCCGCCGCCGCGAAGGCGTCCGCCTCCGATCGGATCTTCACGCCGGAGAGCTGTTCGGCCTCCAGACGGTTGGGCTTGACGGCGCAGAGCTTCCCCAGCACGCCCCGGAGCCGCTCCGCCTT
>JAFTBL010000089.1 GCA_017455225.1 Oscillospiraceae bacterium | reverse complement strand
GGGTGATATCGGCCTCGTTCTTGCCCTTTTCCACCTGCTTTTTCACGTAGCCCTCAAAGGTGGCCACGGGCTTGCCCAGATGGGAGCAGGCGATCACCGCCGCGCCGTGATCCAGCAGATACCGGATGGTGGGCAGGGCCGCCACGATGCGCTTGTCGCTGGTGATGGCGCCGGTCTTCTTGTCCTGCGGCACGTTGAAGTCGCAGCGCAGAAGTACCTTTTTCCCGGTCACGTCTACGTCTTTTACGGTCTTTTTGTTATAATTCATAGAGTTGTCCTCCTCTTGAAAATTCCCGTTACAGATCGGCCATTTCCCCCTGCCCGGCAAGGCCGGGGAAGCCACATTGCCGCAGTGCCTCGTAGGTCAGGATCGCCACGGAATTGCTCAGATTCAGGCTCCGCGCCTCCGGGCGCATGGGCAGGCGGACGCAGCGATCCCGGTACTTCTGGCGCAGCCACAGGGGCAGGCCCGCCGTCTCCTTGCCGAAGAACAGCCAGCTGTCCGGCGTGAACCGGGCATGGGTATAGTCCTGGGGCGCTTTGGTGGTGGCCAGCCAGCCATCTGCCATGGCGCCGGGGTGGGCGGCAAAAAACGCGTCCAGCCCGTCGTAGTCGAACACGTCCACCAGATGCCAGTAATCCAGCCCCGCCCGGCGGACGGCCCGCTCGGAGATATCGAACCCCAGCGGGCGGATCAGATGCAGTTGACTGCCGGTGGCGGCGCAGGTGCGGGCGATGTTGCCGCAGTTTTGCGGGATCTCCGGTTCCACCAGTACGATGTGCAGCAAGCGCGGCCACCTCCGTTCAAGTACCATATTTTAATACTTACTTGTTAAAAATTCAACTATGAAATCTCAATAATCCCCATTTTTGAGCATAATATAGAATTTCGCCGCCTTTTGCTCCGAATAATCGACATTCTGCACATTTCCGCCGGCCGTCCCCCGGAAATTCTGAAATTTTTTCGCGAAAAGGGGTGGATTTTCCGCATAAGCCTGCTATAATAGAAAATAGAAAAAGACTTCGACAGAGAGGAGGGGTTTCCTATGGGTCGCGCCATTGTCGTATTCGATCTCCGGGGCCCCGCCGCCGGATAACGACCGCTCATGCTGCATCCGTTCCTGTTCTGCCCCGTATTGACGTGGGCGTGCAGGGAATTGGCGGAGTGCGGCACGGAGCGGTTTTTTGTTATTTGCGAAGGGGTGTGGCGCCCGGAGGCGGAGGCGGCCGTGGCCTGCTTCGGCGGCGCCGTGCTGACCGGGGAGGAAGCCGCGCCCGCCGGCGCGATTGTGATCGCCGCGCCGGTGCTGCCGCTGACGGATGGGACCTCCGGGTGCGGCCTGCGGCCCTTCAGCTCGGAGGAGGAGCTGGAGCGGGCGGCGGCAGAGATCCGGCGCTCACAGCTCAGGCGGCTGAGGCAGGGCGGCGTTACCGTGATCGACCCGGCCAACACCTACATAGATCCCACCTGCACCGTAGGGCGCGGCGCCGTGCTGCTGCCGGGCACCGTTTTAAGGGGCAAGACCCGGATCGGCGAGGACTGCACTGTGGGCCCCAACGCCATGATCCGCGACAGCGTGATCGGCGCCGGCAGCACCGTCAACGCCTCTCAGGTGAACGAAAGCACCGTGGGCGCCGGCACCACCGTGGGCCCCTTTGCCTACGTGCGGCCCGGTACCGTGGTGGGCGACGGCTGCCGGGTGGGCGATTTCGTGGAGCTGAAGAATTCCGTCATCGGTGACGGTACCAAGATCTCCCATCTGACCTACGTGGGCGACAGCGACGTGGGGCAGCGGGTGAACTTTGGCTGCGGCACCGTGACCACCAACTATGACGGCAAACGGAAATACCGCTGCACCATCGGGGACGACGTGTTCATCGGCTGCAACACCAATCTGGTGGCGCCGGTGACGCTGGGGGACGGCAGCTATACTGCCGCCGGCTCTACCGTGACGCAGGACGTGCCCGCCGGCGCGCTGGCGGTAGCCCGTGCCAGGCAGAGCAACAAGGACGGCTGGGCCAGCCGGTTCATGCAGAGGGAAAAGAAGTGACCAACAGGGAAGGCCCCTGAATAAATAAGGAAAAGCAAAAAACGGGAAAGAAAGCGAGCGTGTACAGTTATGATTTCTCACGGCAAGGACATCAAGATCTTCACGGGCAATTCCAACCCCGCTCTGGCGGCCGAGATCTGCAAGGTGATCGGCACCAAGCTGGGCGAGAGCGAGGTAAAGACCTTCGCCGACGGCGAGGTTTCCGTCTCTCTCTACGAGACTGTTCGGGGCAGCGACGTGTTTCTCATCAATTCCACCTGCAAGCCGGTCAATGACAGCCTTATGGAGCTGCTCATCATGATCGACGCCTGCCGCCGCGCCTCCGCCGGGCGCATCACCGCCGTGGTACCCTATTTCGGCTACGCCCGTCAGGACCGCAAGGCCAAGAGCCGCGATCCCATCTCCGCCAAGCTGGTGGCCAACATGATCACCGCCGCCGGCGCCGACCGCGTGCTGACCATGGATCTCCACGCCGCTCAGATCCAGGGCTTCTTCGACATCCCGGTGGACAACCTGTACGGCAACCCCGTGTTCGTGGACTACTACGCCAAGAAGTTCGGCGTCAAGGCCGAGGACATGGTGGTCGTGTCTCCCGACGTGGGCAGCGTGGCCCGCGCCCGCACCTTCGCCCAGAAGCTGCACATGGGCCTTGCCATCGTGGACAAGCGCCGTCAGAAGGCCAACCAGTGCGAGGTGATGCACGTGATCGGCGACGTGGCCGGCAAGGACTGCATCCTCTTCGACGACATGGTGGACACCGCCGGCTCTCTGTGCAACGCAGCTCAGGCCATCGTGGAGGTGGGCGGCGCCAAGAACGTGTTCGCCTGCGCCAGCCACGGCATCCTCTCCGGCCCGGCGCTGGAGCGCATCGACAAGAGCGCCATCAAGGAGCTGGCGCTGCTGACCACCCTGCCCGTGGAGCTGGGTCAGGGCTGCGACAAGATCAAGTATCTGTCCGTGGCGCCCATGTTCGGCGAGGCCATCGAGCGCATCTATCAGGAAATTTCTATTTCCAAACTGTTCAACTGACGGAAAATGTGATATGATAGGGGGGCCGCATCGCGGCTCCCCTGTTTTTTTGCGATCCACTCTGACAAAAGGAGCGATGGATATGTTCTTTCACCGAGGCGGCGGAGGCGGCTGCACATGGCTGCTGGTGGGGCTGGGCAACCCCGGCGCCCAATACGCCTCCACCCGGCACAACATGGGCTTTCTGGCGCTGGATAAGCTGGCGGACAACGAGGGTTTTTCCTTCAACAAGCTGCGCTTCAAGGCGTGGACGGGCACGGCGCGGCTGGGCGGAGAGCAGGTGCTGGTGATGAAGCCCCAGACGTTCATGAACCTCAGCGGCGAGGCGGTGGGCGAGGCAGCCCGGTTTTACAAGATCCCGCCGGAACGGGTGCTGGTGATCTCCGACGACGTGTCGCTGCCGGTGGGCAAGCTGCGCATCCGCGGCGGCGGCAGCGCCGGGGGACACAACGGATTGAAGAATATCATCCAGCATCTGGGCAGCGACGCCTTTCCCCGCATCAAGGTGGGCGTTGGCATGCCGGATCACCCGGAGTACGACATGGCCGATTGGGTCACCGGCCGCCCCATGGGCGACGAGCAGAAGCTGCTGATGGAGGCGCTGGACAAGGCGGTGGCCGCCGTGCCGGTGGTGATCCGGGACGGCGTGGAAAAAGCGCAGAATCGATTCAACTGACGCATCATCCTGCGGGAGAGGAGGCGGCATGAAAAATCTCATAGATCAACTGATGCTGCTGCCCCAACTGCAGGAGGTGCTGCAGGCGGTATCCGCCGGAGAAACGGCGCTGATCACGGGACTTGGCGGCGTGCACCGCGCCCAGACGGCGGCGGCGATCCGCGTCGGGACGCGGCGGCCGCTGCTGGTGATTTGCGCCGACGAAAAGGACGCCGCCCGGCAGGCGGCAGATCTGCAGGCGCTCACCGGGGAGGAGGTCACGCTGCTGCCCGCCAGAGAGTGGCAGCTGCACCCCACCGCGGCGGTGAGCCGTTCGTGGGAATATCAGCGGCTGGAATCGTTCCGGCGTATTTCCGCCGGCGCGGGCATCACCGTGACCACGGTGGAGGCGCTGGTGCAGAGGTGCATCCCGCCTCAGGTGCTGCTGCGCCACATCCACGCGCTGGAGCTGGACGGGCAATACGATCTGTCCGCGCTGGCCGCCACACTGACGGCGGCGGGCTATACCCGCTCCGAGCAGGTGGAGGGGCCCGGCCAATTCGCGCTGCGGGGCGGGATTTTAGATGTGTTTTCTCCCGGCGCGGCACAGCCGCTGCGCTGTGAATTTTTCGGCGATGAGATCGACTCGCTGGGCTGGTTCGATGTGGGCACCCAGCGGCGCACAGAAAATTGTCGCTCTGCACTGCTGTTACCGGCGGGCGAGGTGCTGCCGGACGGCGAGGCAGTCGAGCGGATGGAGGCGGCGGCGTCCCGCCTGCGGGGCGAGAGCGCCCGCGCCGCCGCCGACAGGCTCCGCGCCGACGCGGAGCAGCTGCGGCAGGGCATTCTGCCCGGCGGTACCGACCGCTACATGGCGGCGGTATATCCGGACATGACCACCGCGCTGGATTATTTCGGCGGGGAAACGGTGGTGTGTCTCAGCGAGAGCGCCCGGGCGGGCGAAGCGCTGCGGGCATTTTTGTGGCAGTTGAAGGAGGACGTGACCGCCGCCATGGAGAGCGGCGCCATGGCAGGAGTCTTTTCCGCGCTGGCGCTGACGGAGAGCGAGCTGACGGCGGCGCTGGGGCGGTTTTCCGCCGTGGAGATGGAGAGCCTGCCCACCAGCCGCTGCCTGCTGCCGCCCAAGGGCATGTGGCAGATCGGCGCCAAGCAGCTGAGCAGCTACGGCGGCTCGCTGGACACGGCCGCCACCGACATCACCCACTATCTCACCGCCGGGTACCGGGTGCTGGTGCTGTGCGGCGGCGAGGTGCGGGCCCGGAATATGCGCCGGTTGCTGGACGAGCGGCACATTCCCGCAGCTTTGGATCTGTCCGGCACGGAGGAGCTGCGGAAAAACAGCGTGCTGATCGGCGTGGGCGCTTTGTCCGCCGGCAGCGAGTACCCGGAGCTCAGGCTGGCGGTGCTGACGGAGGGGCAGTTCACCGCGCCCCTGAGCGGCAAACAGAAAAAAGCCCGCCCCCGGCGGGACGACAGCCGGAAAAAGCTGCAGTCCTACACTGACCTGACCCCCGGCGATCTGGTGGTGCACGTGCATCACGGCATCGGCCGGTTCACCGGCGTGGTGCGCATGCCGGTGGATGGGGTGGAAAAGGATTATATCAAGATCACCTACGCCGGCACGGACTGCCTGTACGTGCCCTGCACGTCGCTGGATCTGGTGAGCAAATACATCGGCAGCGGCGGCGAGGACAGCGAAAAGCCGGTGCGATTGAACAAGCTGGGCGGCGCGGAATGGGCCAAGACCACGTACCGGGCCAAGGCCGCCGCACGTGACCTTGCCAAGGGGCTGATCGCGCTGTACGCCCAGCGCCAGCGGCTGGGGGGCTACGCCTTCTCACCCGACAGCCCGTGGCAGCAGGAGTTTGAGGACGCCTTTGAATATGAAGAGACCC
>JAFTBL010000088.1 GCA_017455225.1 Oscillospiraceae bacterium | reverse complement strand
CCGGCGGCGGCGTGCTGTGCTCCCGCTTTTTCGGCGCGGGGGAGACTGAGCGGCTGCGCCGCACCGTGTCCACAGCCCTGATGGTGGGCCTGCTGGGCGGCATACTGTTCGGAGGGGTCGGCATTGCCCTGGCCGAGCCGCTGCTGCGGCTGATCGGCAGCCCGGCGGACGTGGCGCCGCTGGCGGCGGTCTATCTGCGGATCTACTTCGCGGGCATGCCGGTGATCGCCCTGTACAACTTCTCCAGCGCCGGGCTGCGCGCCCTGGGCGACACCGAGCGGCCGCTGCTGTTTTTGTCGCTGGCGGGCGTGATCAATGTGGCGCTGAATCTGTTTTTTGTGCTGGGACTGCACATTGACGTGGCGGGCGTGGCGCTGGCCACGGTGATCAGCCAGTGCGTCTCCTGCGTGCTGACGGTGCGGTGCCTGCTGCGGACGGAGGAGCTCTCCCTCCGGGAGCTGCGGTTCTCCGGTCCGCTTTTCCGCCAGATCGTGCGCATCGGTCTGCCCGCGGGGATCCAGGGGTCGCTGTTTTCCATCTCCAATTTCCTGATCCAGAGCTCCGTCAACTCCTTCGGCGCGGCGGTGATCGCAGGCAATTCCGCCTGCCAGAGTCTGGAGGGCTTCGCCTATACCGGGCAGGACGCCACCGCCCAGGCCGCCACCACCGCCATCAGCCAGAATGTGGGCGCCCAGGAATATGACCGCTCCCGGAAGGCGGTGCGCTACTGCCTGCTGATCGTGACGGTGCTGTCGGTGGTGGTCTCCGGGCTGTTCTTGCTGTTTCGCGCTCCGCTGGTGCGGCTGTACACCACAAACCCCGACGCGCTGAAGGCCGCCTATATCCGCATGGGGATCGTTACGGGCAGCTATATCATCAACGGCGGCATGGCGGTGATGACCGGCGTCAACCGGGGACTGGGCTACGGCACGCTCCCCGCGGCGGTGACATTTCTGGGGGCGTGCGTGTTCCGGATCGTGTGGATCTACACCGCTTTTGCCGCCCACCGGACGCTTCCATGGCTGTACGTGTCCTACCCCATCAGCTGGGCCATCACCACCGCTGCCCACCTGATCTGCTATTTTATCGTACGCAAGCGTGCGTTCCGGCACGCGCTGGCCGAAAACAGGTGAGCGCGCACAGAAATCCGACCGTATCCTGTCATTCTTTTATGAACCCTCCCATTGCCCGACGGTTTTGGGAGGGGTATATTTACTATATCCGGTTTTATCCGTGACAGAAAGGAGCTGCCGCGTATGTCCGCACCTGCGCCCGTGGGGAGCCGCCCCAAGCAGGAGATATGGAATATATTCTTCATCCTGCTGTTTCTGGAATCCCTGTTCATGGGAACCATGACCTCGGCATTCAACTCCGCCAACGCCCTGCATGTGGCCTATCTCAACGGCACGGCCACCCAGCGGGCGCTGATGATCTCCGCGCTGCCCTGTGCCGCGCTGCTGACCCGGCTGTGCATCGGCCGTGTGGTGGAGACCCACAGCCGCCGCACGCTGATCGCCATCGGTCTTTCCATCATGGCGGTGATGACGGCGGGCTTTCTTGTGTCAAACGACTTAAACGTACTGATCGCCTTCCGCTTCGGCCAGGGCATCGGCATGTCCATTGCCCAGACTACCTCCTCCGTGGCGTGCACGGATATCGTATCCCGTCCACGGCTGGGCGAGGGGCTGGGGTCTTACGCGCTGACCAACTTCTTCAACCAGGCCATCATGCCCTCCGTGACGGTGCGCTTCACCGACCGGAATGACTTCAACGGCCTGTATACCCTCTCTCTGATCGCGCTGATTTTGGGCATCGTGTGCATCCTGCTGTGCAGATATGAGAAGAAATATCCCCATCTGGTGGCGCCGCCCACCACGAAAGCCTCTCTGCTGGACGATCCCGACAGCGGCTACGATCCCGCAAAGCCCGCGACCCGGCTGTGGATGATCTTTGAAAAGCGCGCCGTGCCCTGCACGCTGATCGCCATGTTCTCCACACTGGGCGGCTCGGTGATCACCAACTACCTGCTGCTGTACGCCAAGGCTATCAGCATCGGCCGGGCGGGCCTGTTCTTTACGCTGCAGGCCTTTTCCATGTTCGTCACCCGCCTGCTGACCGCCAAGCTGGTGGACCGCCGCGGCTCCTTCAAGGTCTATGTCCCGGGCGTGGCGCTGGCCGCCGCGGCCTTTGTGTGCCTGTCCTTCTGTCAGCGGGCATCGATCCTTTACTATGTGGCCGGCCCCCTGTACGGCATGGCCACGGGTCTCATCACCCCGGCGCTGAACGCCGCCGCGGTGCGCAGCTGCCCGGAGGCGCGGCGCTCCATCGCCTCCTCCACCTATATGCTCTCCAGCGACGTGGCCATGGGCATGGGCGGCTTTATCTGCAGCTTCCTCATCAGCCTGTGGGGATACAACGCCATGTTCGGCTTCTCCTTCGTGTGCTACGCCTTCTCGCTGCTGCTGGCGATCCGGTTCTTCTGCTTCAAAATGCGGGGCGTCCGGATCTGACCTGCGCAAAATAACACAATGCCCCGCGCCGAAAACCGGCGCGGGGCGCTTGTCTGTTTTTGTCACATTTTTTCCGGCGCGGACACGCCGATGACGCGCAGCGCCGCGGCGATGACGCCGCGCACGCACCGGCACAGCACCAGCCGCGCCGCGCGGACGTCCTCCTCCGCCTCCCGGATGCGGCAGGCGTTATAGAACCGGTGGAAGCGGGCGGCCAGCTCGATGGCGTAGCGGTTGATGCGGCTGGGGTCGTAGTCCCGGGCGGCCATCTCCACCTCCTCGGGGAAGGAGGAGAGCTGCTTGATCAGCTCCAGCTCCTGCTCGGTGGAGAGCAGGGACACGTCGATGGCGTCGGCCGAGGGCACCGCGTGCCCCTCGGCGGCCATGGCGGAGAGCAGGGAGCAGATCCGGGCGTGGGCGTACTGGACATAGTAGACCGGGTTTTCGCTGTCCTGCCGCACGGCCAGATCCAGGTCAAACTCCAGATGGGTGTCCGGCTTGGCGTTGAAGAAGAAGCGGCAGGCGTCCACGCCGATCTCGTCTAAGAGATCGTTGAGGGTCAGCGCCTTGCCGGAACGCTTGGAGACCTTCACCGTCTCGCCGTCGCGCACCAGACGCACCATCTGCATGATCAGAAAGTCCAGCTTTTTGTCCTGCAGCCCCATCTCGGGGGCGGTCATGCTCTTGCCGAAGCGGATGGCGTGGCCGTGGTGGTCGG
>JAFTBL010000087.1 GCA_017455225.1 Oscillospiraceae bacterium | reverse complement strand
GGCGCCGTATTTCTCCGCCATCTCCAGCGGGTCGATGCCGTTGCCCAGGGACTTGGACATCTTCCGCCCCTTGTCATCGCGCACCAGACCGTGGATGAACACGGTGCTGAAGGGCTCACGCTTCATGTGCTCCATGCCGGAGAAGCTGGAGCGGGAAGACAAGTGGGTGCTGAGCAAGCTGAACACGCTGATACGCGAGGTCACCGACAACATGGAGGCCTTCGAGCTGGGCGTGGCCAGCGCCAAGATCTACGATTTCATCTGGGACACCTACTGCGACTGGTATATCGAGCTGACCAAGTCCCGCCTGAGCGGCGAGAACGAGCAGGCGCGCCTTGCGGCGGAGAACGTGCTGTGCTACGTGCTGCTGCGGCTTTTGGAGCTGCTGCATCCCTTCATGCCGTTCCTCACCGAGGAGATCTGGCAGGCGCTGCCCCACGAGGGTGATTTCCTGATCCGCGCCCGCTGGCCGGAATACCGGGAGGAGCTGTCCTTCCCGGAGGACGAGGATGCCATGGAGGCGGTGAAGGACGCCATCTCCGCTGTCCGCGCCCGCCGCGCCGAGATGAACGTGCCGCCCAGCAAGAAGGCGCAGGTCATCATCGCCGCCGCCCGGCCTGAGCACTATGAGGAGGGGCGCCACTTCATCACCCGTATGGCCTTTGCCTCGGAGGTGACGGTGTCGCAAAAGGAGCCGGAGGATCTTTCCGGTATGGTCACGGTGGTGACTCACGGCGCCAACGTGTATATGCCGCTGAAGGAGCTGGTGGATCTGGACAAGGAGCGCGAGCGCATCGCCAAGGAGCTGGAGAAGGCACGGGAGAATCTGGCGCGGCTGCAGGGCAAGCTGGCCAACGAATCCTTCGTGTCCCGGGCGCCGGAGGCGGTGGTCAACGCCGAGCGCGAAAAGCTGGAGAAGGCGAAAACGCTGATCGAAAAGCTGGAGGGCTCCGCCGCCGCCATGGGTCTGTAAATTCCCCTGCCGGGGCGACCGGTTTCGACGGAAAAAACGAATCATATACGGTATAATCACCGCAGATCATCGGATCTGCGGTGATTTTCTTTGCCTGCACGAAGGAGGAGAAAACGATGGAATTGGGAACGGCAATCAGCGGGCGGGTGCTGACGCTTTCGCTGCGGGGCGAGCTGGATCACCACGGCGCGCAGGGCTTGATCCGGCGCGTGGAGCGGGAAATCGAGTCGTCGCTCCCGCTGGAGCTGGTGCTGGACATGGGCGGCGTTTCGTTCATGGACAGCTCCGGCATCGCACTGGTCATCCGCAGCCGGCGGCGGATGGAGGAACTCCACGGCACGCTGCAGCTTGCCAACGTGCCGCCGCAGCCCCGCAAGGTGCTGGAGGCCTCCGGCGTGGCACGGCTGATGAACATACAGTAAAGGAGGAACGAGCATGAGACGTACGGAGAACTACGCCAAGATCGAGTTTTTGAGCCGCAGCACCAACGAGGGCTTTGCCCGCATCGCGGCCGCCGGCTTCGCCGCCCAGCTGGATCCCACGCTGGACGAGCTGGGGGACATCAAAACCGCGGTGAGCGAGGCGGTGACCAACGCTATCGTCCACGCTTATCCCGATCAGCTGGGCCGCATCCTGCTGAAGCTGCGGCTGACGGAAGGGAACACGCTGGAGCTGACGGTGCGGGACTGGGGCCGCGGCATCGAGAACGTGGAGCAGGCGCGCCAGCCGCTCTATACCACCGGCGGCGCCGAGCGCAGCGGCATGGGCTTCACCATCATGGAGAGCTTTATGGATCACCTGAGCGTGAGATCCGTGCCGGGCAAGGGCACCACGGTGGTCATGCGAAAGCGCATCGCCACCAGACTGATGTCCGCCCGATGAGCGACGCCGCGCTGCTGGAGCGGGCGCGTCAGGGCAGCAGGGAGGCCTGCGGCGAGGTGCTGCGCCGGAACGAGGGGCTCATCTGGGCGGTGGTGCGGCGGTATCTGGGCTGCGGCGTGGAGCCGGAGGATCTCTTTCAGCTGGGAAGCATAGGATTCATCAAGGCTGTAAAGGGATTTGACTTTACATACGGAACGCAGTTTTCCACCTATGCCGTGCCCAAGATCGCCGGGGAGATCCGCCGCTATCTGCGGGACGGCGGCGCCGTGAAGGTGAGCCGCGTGACCCGGGAGAGGGGACAGGCTTTGTGGCGGGCGCGGCTTCGGCTGCAGCAGGAGCTGGGCCGGGAGCCCCGCTTGACGGAGCTGAGCGAGGCCACCGGCATGGCGCCGGAGGAGATCGCCCGGATCGAATTGGCCAACGCGCCGCCGGAGTCGCTGCAGCAGGAGACGGCGGAGGGGCTTACGCTGGAGTCCACGCTGGGCTCGGAGGCGCCGGAGGAGCGCATGGTGGAAAGCATCGCGCTCCGGCAGGCGGTGGATAGCCTGCCGGAGCGCGAAAAGCTGACGATCCTGCTGCGCTATTTCAAGGGGCTGACGCAGCAGCAGACGGCCCGGGTGATCGGAGTGTCTCAGGTGCAGATCTCCCGGCTGGAGCGCCGGGGACTGCAGGCGCTGCGGGGGATGCTGGAGACGTGAGCGCGCGTTGCCGCCGCGCCTCAAAATCATCCGGCAGAAATTCCGTCATGGTGCCGCGATAGCGCTTGGGCAAATGGGTGTTCTGGCACCGGGGATTGGTGCGCTCGGCGATAGACACGGTCTCGTAAAAGCACTTCCAAAGCCTGCGGTACTGGATCTCTCCCTCGTCCGGGAGGGCAAGACGCAGTTCGTCCACCGGAAAGATGCGGGAGCGCCCCTTGGCGTACAGCAGAATCTGCCGGTGGGTGCGGTCGTAAATGAAAAAGGACTCGTTGGCGTAGCGGCTGCAAAAATGACTGCGCAGCAGGGGCAGGACCTGGTTTTTCGGTTCGATCTCGCTGCCTAACACGCCCTGATAGTCGGAAAAGCGGACGAAGCCCCGCAGCTTTTCCAGCTCGCCGTTCATGGCGCGCACCGCCTTGGCAAGAGGATAGCAGGCCTCATCCGCCCGGTTGCGCAGAAAGGCGGGGCCGCTTTTGTACAGCTTGCGCACGAAGCGGTACAGGTGTATCTCCTTGTCCTCCATGCAGGTGAGAAAGGCGCGCTGCAGCAGCTCCGCCGCGGCGGCGCTGCGCTGGACGATGCTTTGCTGCACCCGCCGGGCGTGGGATCGGTCTGTGATCACGCTGCGCACGGGATACAGGGAAAAACATTCCTCATCGCCGTAAAAGGCGATGGGGAATTCTTTGTTCATATAGCTTTCGTAGATACAGCACAGGAAGCCGTGGTAGCTCCCGTCGTATTCGTATACGATCTCATCCCATGCCATGACGCTTCACCCCGCTTCAAAAAGCGACAACTGCTCCATCGCGCCCGCAGGCAGCTCGCCCCGCTCGATGGATTCCAGCTGGGGCACCAGCGTGGCGGGGGAGAAGCGCAGCCCCCGGCGCTGCCGTCCGCCGCAGGTGATGAAGAACTGCGCCCGCTTCAGCACCACGCCCATTTTCTGCAGATCCTCAAAATCGATGCGGCTGACCCGCCGGGCGGACAGGATCCGGTTGGCGCCCACCGGCCCGATCCCCGGTACCCGGAGCAGCAGCTCCGGCTCGGCGGTCATGATCTCCACGGGGAACAGCTCCATGTGACGCACCGCCCAGTTGCACTTGGGATCCAGCAGCGGGTTGAAATTCGGCTCCTCGTCGGTCAGCAGCTCCTCGGCACGAAAGCCGTAAAACCGCAGCAGCCAGTCCGCCTGATAGAGCCGGTGCTCACGCAGCAGCGGCGGCTTGGTGTCCATGGCGGGCAGCAGTGTGTTTTCCACCACGGGGACGTAAGCGGAGAAGAACACCCGCTTGAGCCGGTACTGCCGGTAGAGGGACTGGGTCAGACGCAGGATATGACGGTCGCTGTCCCCGGTGGCGCCCACGATCATCTGTGTGCTCTGCCCGGCCGGGGCAAAGCGGGGGGCATGGCGATATTTGACCAGCTCCGCCTTGCTCTGGGCGGCGTCGTCCCGGATCTGCGCCATGGGGCGCAGGATATCCTCCCGCCGCTTGTCCGGCGCCAGCGCCTGCAGCCCTGCCTGTGACGGCAGCTCCACATTGACGCTGATGCGGTCGGCCAAAAGCCCCAACTGATAGATCAGCTCCGGCGCCGTGCCGGGAATGGCCTTGGCGTGGATATAGCCGTTGAAGCGATATTCCTGCCGCAGGATCCGCAGCGCCCGGATCATCAGCTCGGTGGTGTAGTCCGGACTGCGCAGCACGGCGGAGGAGAGGAAGAGTCCCTCGATATAATTGCGCCGGTAAAAGCCAATGGTCAGCTCCGCCAGCTCCCGGGGCGTGAACGCAGTGCGGCGCACGTCGTTGGAGCGGCGGTTGACGCAGTATTTGCAGTCGTAGGCGCAGGCGTTGCTCAGCAGCACCTTCAAAAGTGTGACGCACCGTCCGTCGGCGGAAAAGCTGTGACAGCACCCGGCGATGGAGGAGGACGTGTTGCCGATCATCCCCGCCTGATAGCCGCGCCGAACCCCACTGGAGGTGCACGCCGCGTCATACTTGGCCGCGTCGGACAAAACGGCCAGCTTTTCCAGCAGATCCATTTCGGCGGCTGTCAGGCCATGCGGCGGCGCGGCTGGCGGCGGGGCGTGTCGATCCGCTCGATCAGCCGCATCAGGTTGGCGGCAATGGAGCCGGCGCCCAGGATCACGATGATATAGCCCAAAGTAGTCATTGCAAAACCCTCCGTTCAACTGTGAAACTTTTGTTCTATTCGCATTATAAATCGAACATCCGTTCTTGTCAATAGCAAATCGAACAAATTTTCTATTTTTTCGTTTTGGCGGTTGACCGGGGGCGGTTTGTGTATTAAAATGGGGGCAGCAAAACAACGGAGAGGAAGCCCCATGAACGAACTGGAACAACGCTTTATTGCGGCGCGGCGGAGCGCCATCGCCGCGGAATACGCCCACTTGAATCCCCAGCAGCGTCAGGGCGTGCTGAGCACGGAGGGGCCGCTGCTGCTTCTGGCAGGCGCCGGCAGCGGCAAGACCACGGTGCTGATCCACCGGGTGGCGAACCTGCTGCGCTATGGCCGGGGCAGCGACACGGAGGAGATCCCTCTGTCCGTCAGCGAGGATGAGGTGGAGTTTCTGGAGCAGTACGCCGCCCATCCCGCGGAGGAGCAGAGGCCGCTGGCGCGGTATCTGTGCGCGGTGGAGCCGGCACGCCCATGGGAGGTGCTGGCCATCACCTTCACCAACAAGGCGGCGGGGGAGCTGAAGGAGCGGCTGGAGAAGATGCTGGGCGAGGACGCCCGGGACGTATGGGCGGCTACGTTCCATTCCGCCTGCGTGCGCATTCTGCGCCGGGACATCGAGAAGCTGGGCTTTTCCCGGGACTTCACCATCTACGATACCGACGACAGCAAGCGGGTGGTGAAGGACATTCTGAAGGAGCTGGGGCTGGACGAGAAGACGTTGCCGCCCCGGGAGATCCTGTCGGTGATCTCATCTGCCAAGGACAAGCTGCAGTCGCCGGAGGCATTCACCAAGCTATGGGAAGAGAACGGCGATTGGCGTAAAATCAGGATGGGTAAAGTATATTCACTTTACACCAGAAGACTGCGGGACGCCAACGCGCTGGACTTCGACGACATCATCCTGCACACGGTGCGGCTGCTGCAGGAGGATCGGGCGACCCGGGAATACTATCAGAACAAGTTCCGCTACGTGCTCATCGACGAATATCAGGATACCAACCACATGCAGTATCTGCTGGCCAGCCTGCTCTCCGGCGGGCGGAAGAACATCTGCGTGGTGGGCGACGACGACCAGAGCATCTACCGTTTCCGGGGCGCCAACATCGAGAACATCCTGAACTTTGAGCGGGAATACCCCGGCGCCCGCACCATCCGGCTGGAGCAGAACTACCGCTCCACCCAGCACATTCTGGACGCCGCCAACGCGGTGATCCGCCACAACGTGGGGCGCAAGGGCAAAACGCTGTGGACCCGCAACGGCGCCGGCGACAAGGTGACGGTG
>JAFTBL010000086.1 GCA_017455225.1 Oscillospiraceae bacterium | reverse complement strand
GTGTGACGCAGGCGCTCTAACCAGCTGAGCTAAGCCTCCGTATTGGCAAGCCCGGATGGGTTTGCCAATGAATGGTGACCCGTACGGGACTCGAACCCATGTTACAGCCGTGAAAGGGCCGTGTCTTAACCACTTGACCAACGGGCCGTGGGGTGCGGCGGGAGAGGCGCGGTGCGCGCCCTCCCGCCATATGGTAGCGGCACCTGGATTTGAACCGGGGACACTGCGGGTATGAACCGCATGCTCTAGCCAACTGAGCTATGCCGCCATATCCCCAAACAGGGCAAGGATTACTATACCACAGGACGAGCTGCTTTGTCAAGAAGAAAAATGCACCTCGGCGCGTGTTTTTTTCCCGGGCGAAAGGGGAAAGAATCTGTCGCAAAGTTAGGGGTGTACAAACCGGAAAAAATGTGGTATACTTTGTGCAAAGTGCAGAATTTGCACGTTCTTTTTTGTGAGTTTCGCAAGCGGTGATGCTTGCGGCTGAATAGAAATACCCGCATATGCGAATCCTTGGGCGATCGAGAGACGAACGGCGGCGATGCAGGGCCGCGCAGTCGCTCCGCGCCCCTCGTTTTGCTGCGCCCGGAGCACCGGGGGCGGCCTGCTTCGGCATATCTGCGGGACGCGTGAAAAGGAGTTATTATGGCAGAAAAACTGAAAATCATCCCCTTGGGCGGTCTCAACGAGATCGGCAAGAACATGACCGCCTACGAGTACGGCGGCGAGATCATCGTGGTGGACTGCGGCATGGCGTTCCCGGAGGACAACATGTACGGCATCGACTGCGTGATCCCCGACGTGACGTATCTGGTGAAGAACAGGAGCCGCCTGCGGGGCCTGTTCATCACCCACGGGCACGAGGATCACATCGGCGCCATCCCCTACGTGCTGCGCCAGATCAACATGCCCATCTACTGCACCCGGTTCACCGCCGGGCTGATCCGGCTGAAGCTGCAGGAGCACGGTCTGACGGGCAGCACCCGGCTGATGACCGTGGAGGCGGGTCAGACGGTGCGCGCCGGCAAATTCCAGGTGGAGTTCATCCATGTGAACCACTCCATTCCGGACGCGGTGGCCTTCGCCATCCACACCAACATGGGCACCGTGGTGCAGACCGGCGACTTCAAGATCGACTCCACCCCCATCGACGGTGAGGTCATCGACCTTGCCCGGCTGGGTGAGCTGGGCAAAAAGGGCGTGCTGGCGCTGTTGGCCGACTCCACCAACGTGGAGCGCCCCGGCTACACCATGAGCGAGAGCGCCGTGGGCCACACCTTCCAGCGGCAGTTTGCCGGCTGTCAGAAGCGGATCATCGTCACCACCTTCGCCAGCAACGTCCACCGCATCCAGCAGGTGCTGGACGCGGCGGCGGAGTGCGGCAAAAAGGTGGCGGTGACGGGCCGCTCCATGGAAAACGTGATGAAGACCTCCATCGATCTGGGCTATATCAAGGTGCCCAAGAACACGCTGGTGGATCTGAACCGGCTGAAGGGGCTGCCCGCCTCCCAGCAGGTGATCGTGACCACCGGCTCTCAGGGCGAGGAGATGAGCGCCCTGTACCGCATGGCGTTCTCCACCCACCGTCAGGTGGACGTGGGGCCCGGCGACAAGGTCATCATCTCCGCCAGTGCCATCCCCGGCAACGAGATCACCGTAGGCCGGGTCATCAACGAGCTGTTCCGCAAGGGCGTGGACGTGGTGTACGACAAGGCGGATATGCTGCACGTGTCCGGCCACGCCTGTCAGGAGGAGCTGAAGATCATCCACGCGCTGGTCAAGCCCAAGTTCTTCATCCCCGTCCACGGCGAGCAGCGGATGCTGCAGATCCACAAGCGGGTGGTGGAGTCCATGGGCATGGAACCCCGGAACATCTGCGTGGCGGAGAACGGCTCGGTCATCGAGCTGACCACCAAGCACATGAAGTGCGAGACCGCCGTGCCCGCCGGCGAGATCTTCGTGGACGGCAGCGGCGTGGGCGACGTGGGCGCCGTGGTGCTGAACGACCGGCGCGTGCTGGCGCAGGACGGCATGGTGGTGGTGGTGCTGACCATGTCCAGCCACGACCACCGTCTGCTGTGCCCGCCGGAGATCGTGACCCGCGGCTTTATCTACGTGTAGGAGTCGGAGGAGCTGATGCAGGAGCTGCGCCGGGTGGCGGAGGAAACGGTGGAGCAGATGAGCGCCAAGCGCCGCCGGGACGAGGGCGATGTGAACAAGACCGTCCGCTCCGCCGTCAGCGGCTATCTCTACAAGCACACCAAGCGCAGCCCCATGGTCATCCCGCTGGTGAACACCCTGTGAGGCAAGACCCCATAGAACAGAAAGAAGAGCTTCCATGATCGCAAACTATCACACCCATACCTGGCGCTGCAACCACGCCGATCCCGACGAACGCGCCTATATCGAGGCGGCCGTCGCCGGCGGCATAAAGATCCTCGGCTTTTCCGACCATACGCCCTATCCGGGCATGCCCTCCTGGTTCCGCATGAGCGTGGAGCAGGCGCCGGAATATTTCGCTGCCATCCGCCGCCTGCGGGACGAGTACGCCGGTCAGATCGAGCTCCACGTAGGCGTGGAAGCGGAGTATTATCCTCTCTACTTCAAGGACCTGCTGTCCCTGCTGCGGGACAACGGCTGCGAGTATATGCTGCTGGGGCAGCACTATGTGCGCAACGAGGCGGCGGGCACCCACTATAACGGCGAGCCCACCGGCGACGACGGCCAGCTCGTCACCTACGCGGACGAGGTGGTGGAGGCCATCTACACCGGGTATTTCACCTATGTGGCGCACCCGGATCTCATCCATTACGTGGGGGAGAATGAAACGCTCTACCTTCAGCAAATGCGCCGGATCTGCCGGGCGGCCGCCGGGGCGGATCTGCCGCTGGAGCTGAACCTGCTGGGCCTGCGGGACGGCCGCAATTATCCCGACCGCCGCTTCTGGCAGATCGCGGCGGAGGAGGGCAACCGCACCGTGCTGGGCTGCGACGCCCACCACGCGCCCCGGCTCAACGACCCGGAAACGGAGGCGGCGGGGCGGCAGTTTTTGGCGGACTTCGACCTCACGCCGGAGACCACCGTGCCGCTGGTGCCGCTGCAGTAGGAATACAGATAACGGGAAAGCCACCGCTTTTGCGGTGGCTTTCCGCTTTTTCGCGTGCCGGAAGGTGCGCTGCGGTTTTGTGCGGCTGTGTAACTGTAACCGGATTGTCACCAAATCATGCTTGACAATGTCGGTCTACAGGTGTAGACTAAAGACAACGGGTCTACTGCAGTAGACCAAAACGAAAAAAGGAGGGAGAGGCGCCGTGGAGAGCAAACGGTTACACGAGGGCGAGGCCCGCTTCATGGATATCGTGTGGAGCAGCGAGCCGGTGCCGTCGGGTGAGCTGGTGGCGCTGTGTCAAAAGGCGCTGGGGTGGAAGAAATCCACCACCTATACCACCATCAAACGGCTGTGCGACAAGGGCTTGCTGCGCAGCGAGGACTCGGTGGTCACCGCGCTGGTGAGCCGGGAGGAGGTGCAGGCGGCGGAGAGCAGCTTCGTGGTGGAGCAGACCTTTGCCGGGTCGCTGCCGGGCTTTTTGGTGGCTTTTTTGGGCGGAAAGACCGTGTCGAAGGAGGAAGCCGAGGAGCTCAAGCGTATGATCGACGCTCATTGCGAGTGAGGAGGACGGTATGAAAGACTTGTTTCTGACGGTGGTGAATATGAGCCTTGCAGGCGGGATCGTCGTCGTTGTGATCCTGTTGGCGCGCCTTGCGCTGCGGCCGCTGCCGAAAAAATGGTCGTACGCCCTGTGGAGCGCTGCGGCGCTGCGGCTATGCTGTCCCGTGTCGCTCAAGGGCTTTTTCAGCATCTTTTCCCTGTCTCCGCTGCATACGGCGCAGCCGTCAGCCGCTGTGGGCGGCGGCGCACTGACCTTCGTGCCCCGGCTGCTGCCGGCGGTTCCCGCCGGAGCGGACGCTGCCCCTGCGGCGGCGGAGGCGCTGCCGCAGGCGGCCGGAGCGCCGGAGTTTCCGTGGCTGCCGGCGCTGGTGTGGCTGGCGGGTGCGGCGGCGCTGGTGTGCTACGGCGTGTATGCGTATCTGCGGATGAAGCGTCTGGTGGCGGATGCGGTGCCGGCGGCGGACGGCATGTACGAAACGGATCGCATTGCCTCGCCCTTCCTGCTGGGGCTGCTGCGGCCCCGGATCTACGTTCCGGCGGGCTTGGAGGGCGAGCGGCGGCGCTGCGTGCTGCTGCACGAGCGATTCCACCTGCGCCGGGGGGACTATCTGGTGAAGGCGCTGGCATTCCTTGTGCTGGCGATCCATTGGTTCAATCCGTTGGTGTGGCTGGCGTTCCACCTGATGAGCCGGGACATGGAGATGCGCTGCGACGAGGCGGTGCTGGACGCCATGTCCGGCGGCGCAAAGGAATACGGAACGGCGCTGCTGTCCTTTGCCGCGCCGGAGCGGTTTCCCGCCGCCGGCCCCCTCTGCTTCGGTGAGAGCGGCGCCAGGCAGCGCATCAGGAACGTCCTGCGGTGGAAAAAGCCCCGCCTCTGGGTCACGCTGACAGCGGCGGCTGTGTGCCTTGCAGTGGTGGCGTCGTGTGCAGTCAACCCCGGGCAGACCACCTCGCCCGGTGGGGCTGACGGCCAAAAGGAGCCCGGCCCCTCCGAAACAGGGGTGGAGCTGCCCTTCACGCCCGGCGGCGTGTGCCCCGGCCCCACCTCTGTCGACCCGGCGGAGGGCGTGCGCATCCGCGTCACGGAGGAGGCCAACGGCTTCACTGTCGAGGGCGTCAACGTAAAGGGCCTGTCGCTCACCGTCACGCTGCCGGCGCCGTGGGCGACCATCCCCGACCTGTATACGTATAAGATCACAGACAACACGGTGGCCGTTTGCTGCCGAGCCGCGCAGGAGGACGGCGCGCCGGGGCGTCTGTTCACCGTGGCGTGCGTGCCCGGCTTCATACCGCTGAACGCGGATCTGTTCACGCCCGGCAGTGTGCTGGCGGCCACGCCGGATTATTCCGTGCTCCTGCGCACGCCCTCCGACGTGCAGTACACGGAGAGCTCGGCGGAGCTTTATCGCTGGATGGAGCAGCTTCGCCGGGAGGAGCTGACCGTGACCTTGTCCGACGAATTGGTCGCTCGCAGCTATCACCCCGGCAACTGGCCGGAGGGCACCGTGACCATCCGCCTGTATGATGATCTGGGCGTGTTCGAGCATGACGCGCCGGAGAGCACCTATGTCGTCTGCAACGAGGAGACCTCTGCTGCCCTTCGGGCAATGGTGGAGCGCCGGAGCTTCACCGTTCCCTCCGGCACGGCGCCCCGGCTGGCACTGCTGCTGGATGGTGTTGGATATTATGTAAACCAAGAAACGGGCGAGCTGCTGCTGGGTTCTTCACAGGCCTCACCCGAACGGCTGAGTAAGGAGGAGCTGGCGGTCATCAACGGCGCCGTCGAGAACGCCGTGCCGATGGGACAGACGGACTGACCGCAGCTGCTGCCGTAACAAAAAAAGAGAACGGCCTGCGCCGTTCTCTTTTTTTGCGCGGATCCGGGCAAAATACGGCGCAGACCCTTGCAATCCGGGTAAAAAGCGCCTATAATATTTCAGTTGATTTTTACTTTACGAGAGAAAGAGGTCATTTCCTTGCAGAACGAGAAATTGCGCAACGTAGCCATCATCGCCCACGTGGATCACGGCAAGACCACGCTGGTGGACGAGATGCTCAAGCAGGGCGGCGTGTACCGCGAGAATCAGGAAACGGTGGATCGCGTGATGGACTCCGGCGATCTGGAGCGGGAGCGTGGCATCACCATTCTGGCCAAGAACACCGCCATCCGCTACGGCGACACCAAGATCAACATCGTGGACACCCCCGGCCACGCCGACTTCGGCGGCGAGGTGGAGCGCGTGCTGAAAATGGTGGACGGCGTGCTGCTGCTGGTGGACAGCTTTGAGGGCCCCATGCCGCAGACGCGCTTCGTGCTGAAGAAGGCGCTGGAGCTGGACCTGCCGGTCATCATCGTCGTCAACAAGATGGACCGGCCCGACGCCCGCTGCGCCGAGGTGGTGGACGAGCTGGTCGACCTGCTGATCGAATTGGACGCCGATCCCGCCACGCTGGACCGGCCGATCATCTACGCTTCCGCCCGCAGGGGAACCGCGACACTGAACCCCGATGTG
>JAFTBL010000085.1 GCA_017455225.1 Oscillospiraceae bacterium | reverse complement strand
GGCCACGTCGCCCTTGCCGTCCAGCACCACGTCGGCGCCGTTGGCCTTGGCCATGGCGCGCTTGGCCTCGTCCAGCTCCACCACGATCAGCTTGCCGCAGCCGGTGGTGCGAAGCACCTTCAGCAGCATCAGCCCGATCACGCCGGCGCCGAAGATCACGGCGGTGTCGCCGGTATGGATCTCCACGCCGCCCACCGCGTGAACGGCGATGGACAGCGGCTCGATCAGCGCGGCGCTCTCATAGGACACGCCCTCGGGGATGTGGTAGCACAGATAGGCCGGCACGCACAGATAGTCGCACATGGCGCCGTCCAGATGGCGCTCCTTGGTGTGAACGCCGTAGCAGCAGCCGTTTTCACACAGCTCCTGCAGGCCGCGCTGGCAGTACCAGCAGGTGCCGCAATAGCGCAGAGAGTTGAACACCACGCCGTCGCCCGCCTTGAAATCCGTCACGCCCTCGCCAACGGAGACCACTTCGCCGGACGCCTCGTGCCCGATGATCACCGGGGGGATACGGCGACCGGAGAAGCCGTCGTATCCGTGGACGTCGCTGCCGCAGATGGCCACCGCCTTGATGCGCAGCTTCACCTCGCCCCGCTGGGGGGTGGGCTCGGGAACGTCCTTATAGGTAAACTTGCCTACCTCAGTCAAAACCAGAGCTTTCATGAATCTCACCCTTTCCCGTTACGCCTGTGCCTTGCGCGCCAGAGCCTGACGGGCGGCGCGCACGATCTCGGCGGCATTGAGCTTGAACCGCTCGGCCAGATACGCCTGTGTGCCCACCTCGCCGAACTCGTCGTGGATACCGACGCGCTCCAGAACGGTGGGGCGCTTTTCCGCCAGCACCTCCGCCACCGCGCTGCCGAGGCCGCCGATGACCTGATGGTTTTCGGCGGTGACGATGGCGCCGGTACGGGCGGCGGAATCCACCACCAGCTCCTCGTCGAGGGGCTTGATGGTGAACATATCCACCACGCGGGCGCTGACGCCCTCGTTGGCCAGCGTCTGCGCCGCCAGCAGCGCCTCATAGACCATGAGGCCGTTGGCGATCAGCGTCACGTCGGTGCCGTCACGCAGCACCACGCCCTTGCCGATGGTGAAGCTGCTGCCCGGCTCGTAGAGGGAGTGATTGCCCTTGCGGTTGAAGCGCAGGTACTGCACGCCGTAGGTGTTGGCCATCTCGTGGATCAGGCTCTTCATCATCACCGCGTCGGACGGCTCCATCACCGTCACGCCCGGCATCACGCGCAGGATGCCCATGTCCTCAAAGGGCATGTGGGTACCGCCGTTGCTGGTGGCGGTGATGCCGGCGTCGCCGCCCAGGATCTTCACGTTCAGCTTGCTGTAAGCGCAGCTGAGGAAGATCTGGTCGTACACACGGCGGGTGGCAAAGGCCGCGAAGGTGGCAAAGAACGGGATCAGCCCCGCAGCGGACATACCGCCCGCCATGCCGCAGCCGTTGCACTCCATGATGCCCACGTTCAGCTCCCGGTCGGGGAACTCCTTGGCAAAGGGCTTAAGCCCCATGGAGCTGCGCAGGTCGCAGTTCACCGCCACGATGCGTTCGTCGCGGCGGGCCTCCTCGATCAGCGCCTCGCAGCAGGCGTCACGCAGATCCTGCCCGATGGCATGGTCGTTCGTCAGCTTGATCATTTCAGCTCACCTCCCGGATAGGTACCGGCCGCATAGCGCCGCTCGATCTCCGCCACACTCTTTTCCGCCTGCTCCGTGTCGAAGGTCAGATAGTGGTTGAACTCCACCGCCTCGGCAAAGTCGAAGCCGATGCCCTTTATCGTATCCAGCACGATGCAGTGGGGCCGGCCGGGGTCGGCCTTGGCCCGCTCGATGGCGTGATAGATAGCCTCCGTGTCGTAGCCCTTCACCGTCTCGCAGCCGAAGCCAAAGGCGGAAAAACGCTGCTCGTAGCTGCCGGGGTCACAGACCTCGGTCACACGGCCGTCCAGCTGCTTCTTGTTCCAGTCAACGAACAGGATGAAGTGATCCAGCTTGCAGTGGCTTGCCGTCTGGCACGCCTCCCAGACCTGCCCCTCGTTGCACTCGCCGTCGCCCACGATGCAGTAGGTCCAGCTGTCCTTCCCCTTCAGGCGGTTGGCCCAGCAGATGCCCACGGCGGCGGAGATGCCCTGCCCCAGCGAGCCGGTGGACATATCCACGCCGGGCACCCGGCGCATATCCGCGTGGCTGGGCAGCCGGGTGCCGCCCTTGTTGAGCGTATCCAGCCAATCCATGGGAAAATAGCCCTTCAGCGCCAGCGTGGCGTACAGGGCCGGGGCGCAATGCCCCTTGGACAGCACCAGCCAGTCACGATCCTCCCACTGGGGATTCTGCGGGTCGATCTTCATGACGCCGCCGTACAGCACCGCCAGCACGTCCGCGATGGACGCCGAGCCGCCGATGTGGCCGAAGCCGGCCTTGGCGATGGTGCGTACCGTCCAGATGCGGATGTCCGCACTGAACCGTTTCAGCTTTTCAAAATCCATGGTCGTCCTCCCTGTCTGTCAGATACGCTCCACGGTGCCTTCCCAGGTGTCCATGGCGCGCTTGCGGGAATGCTCGTCATACCAGTGGCGGGTGACGGTTTTGGCGCGGGTATAGAAGCGCACGCCGTCGATGCCCAGCACGTGCTGATCGCCGAAGAAGGAATCCTTGTTGCCGGAGAACGGGAAATAGGCAGAGGGTACGGGGATGCCCACGTTCACGCCCACCATGCCGCCGTCGGTCAGCATCTCGAACTGGCGGGCATAGTAGCCGTTCTGGGTGAAGATGGCGGAGCCGTTGGCGAAGGGGTTGGCGTTCATGACGGCAACACCCTCTTCAAAGGTCTTGACCCGCTTGATCAGCGTCACCGGCCCGAAGATCTCACGGTCGCCCACGGTCATGCCGGGCTTGACGTGATCGAAGATGGTGGGGCCGACGAAGAAGCCGTTCTCATAACCCGGCACCTTGATATCCCGGCCGTCCAGCACCAGCTGGGCGCCCTCGTCGATGCCCTTCTGGATCCAGTCGCAGATGAACTTTTTATGCTCGGCGTTCACCACCGGGCCCAGCTGCGTGGCGGGATCGTAGGCGCAGCCCACCGTCAGCTTCCTGGCCTTCTCGGTCAGCAGGGCGACGAACCGGTCGGCGATGCTCTCCTGCACCACCACCACGGGCAGAGCCATGCAGCGCATGCCGGCGCAGCCGTAGGTGGAGTTGATGATGGCGTTGGTGGCGCTTTCCAGATCGCAGTCCTCCAGCACCAGGGCGTGGTTCTTGGCCTCGCACTGAGCCTGCACGCGCTTGCCGTGAGCCGCCGCCACGGAATAGATATGCTTGCCGATCTCGGTGGAGCCGACGAAGGTCACCGCCTTGACGCGGGGATCGGTCAAAAACAGCTCAGACTCCTTGCGGCTGCAGGTCACCAGATTGACCACGCCCTTGGGGAAGCCGCCCTCGCTGTAAAACAGCTCCATAATGCGCAGAGCGGTCAGCGGCGTGTAGGACGCCGCCTTCAGCACCACGGTATTGCCGGTGGCGATGGCCAGAGGCACCATCCAGCCCCAGGGGATCATGGCGGGGAAATTGAAGGGCACGATGCCGGCCACCACGCCCAGAGGCATGCGGTAGGTGGCGGTGTCAAACCCGTTGGTCACCTGCAGGGATGCGCTGCCCTGAGACACGAAGGGCGTGGCGCAGGCCAGCTCCGTAGGCTCGATGGCCTTGAGCACGTCGCCCCGGGCCTCGTTCAGGTTCTTGCCCAGCTCCTTGGCGCACAGCACCGTCAGCTCGTCCAGATGCTCCACCAGAATGTTGCGCCAGCGGAACATCATCTGGGTACGCTTGCTGATGGAGGTCATAGACCACTCGGGGAACGCGGCGGCCGCGGAGGAAATGGCCTCCTCCACCTCGTCCACCGTGCAGCAGGGCACCTGAGCGATGACCTCGCCGGTGCTGGAGTCCGTCACGTCCATCCACTTTTCGGTCTTGGAATCGCGCCATTCACCGTACACACAATACTGCTTTCTGACCATGCTGAATCTCTCCTTTTTTTCATGGGCAGCCGCTGTCCGCAGCCGCCAAAATTAACGGTAGTACACTATATATTGTAGTGGATTCCCTTTCATATGTCAACACCAATTTGCAAAAAGCGAAATCAAATTCCATATTTTGTTTTTCTTGACAGAAGGGCGGTTTTGCTGGTATTATAGGAGTGTTATAGATGTAAAAAATCGCAATTTGCGATGGATACAGGAGTGCTTTTTATGGAAAAACAACCGCACGAGCGGCAGATCAGCACCTCGTCGGACAAGCTGCTGTCCATTCTGGAGTGCATCGCCTCCAACCGTTCTCCCATGCGCTTGCAGGACATTGCGGACGCGTGCGATATTTCCCTGCCCACGGTGCTGCGCTATCTGCGAACGCTGCAGGGCGCCAACTACGTGTATCAGGACGAGACCACGCTGCGCTATGCCCTGACGTGGAAGCTGTGCAAGCTGACGGATAACATGAACACTTACCTCGGCCTGCGCAACGTGGCCGCCCCCTTCGTGACGGAGCTGGGCAACGAGCTGCAGCTTGGCTGCTGTCTGGTGGTGGACCGCAACTATCAGTGCGTGTATCTGGACTGCGTGGACAATCCCCGCGCCACGGAGCCGGTGCAATACATCGGCAAGCGGGCGCCGCTGCACGTGACCGGGTCGGGCAAGCTGCTGCTGTCGGAGTATACGGAGGCGCAGTTTGACGAGTTCATCCACACCTGCAAGCTGGAAAAGTATACGGAGCACACCATTACCTCCCCTCAGGCGCTGGCGCGGCAGTTGGAGCAGATCCGGCAGCAGGGCTATGCGCTGGACAACGAGGAGTGCGAGATGGGTCTGCGGTGCGTGTCCTATCCCCTGCGGAACTACACCGGGCAGATCTACGCCGCCATCAGCGTGTTCGGCAACGCCCGGGACATGACGGACGAGCTGCTGGACACGGCGGTGCGGCCCCGGCTGAAGGCGGCGGCGGAGGCCATCTCCCTGCGGCTGGGTTGGCAGCCGGCGTAAAAAGTGCAAGCAGAATAAAGCGCGAGGGTCGGCGACGACCCTCGCGCTGTTTTTATACAAAAAACAAGTGACACCCCGCAGGGTGTCACTTGTTTTTGCTCTTTGCGTCAGTCGTCCAGCTCGAAGTCCTTCTCCACCGTGCTGTTGCTCTCAGAAAGCGTGACGATGTCGCGAGGGAGCTTCCACTGGGTGATGAGCTCAGGCGCTGTATAGATCAGTTTCATCGTACTTCACCTCATTCCGCAAAGCTCAGTTGAACTTGATCCCGGTAAAGACCTCACCCTCCACCGTAACGCCGTCCGCGGTGACCCAGTAGGGCTGGATGGTGATGCCGTCGCTGTTCTGGGCGACCACCGCGTCGCTGGCCACCAGACGGAAGGCCGCGAAACGGATGGACTGGGAGGAGAACACGGTGGGCTGATAGGTCTCAGCCGTGTTGGGATCCGTGTAGCCCGTCAGCGTGGCGTACACCGCAGTGCCGCTGGCCGTGACGGTCTTCTCAACGCCGGAGGCGTTGTTGTAGGTGACGTGGAAGCCAACTTCCTGATAATCCATGGAGTCGACGGAGGTGACCACGCGCAGGCGGTTCTTGCCCTCAGCGGTCTTGCTCAGACCCTGCTGGCTCTTCACGCCCAGCACGTCGGCGTCCACGAATCTGGCAAACGCCTGACCCACGTAATCCTCAGCCACGGGAACGGTGCAGGCCTCGTCAGAGTACCAGCCGCCGAAGATCTTGCCGGCAGGGATGGAAGCGGGGGCCACAGCGCCGGTGCGCTCCAGCAGGTTATCGCCGGCCGTAGCGGTGGTGCCGGTCTGGAAGGTCTTGAGCTGCGGCGTGGCGCCCACGATGGGAGACCAGTAGCCGTCGTAATCCAGCTCGGGGGCGTTCACCAGAGCGCCGGTGCCGATGAGCTCCGCCTCGGCCAGAGACTCCACGTTGGTCATCGTGATCGCGTTTCTGGAGTCACCGACCAGGCCCTTGGCCGCCTCGCTCTTGCAAACGACGCAGACGGAATCCAGCGCATAGCTGTTGGTGATGCTGCCGGTGAGATAGGTGCTGTCTTCATTGAACACTCTGCCGAGGAAGGCGCCCACCTGGCCGTGCTCCTCCTCCACAGTGCCGGTGATCAGCGTGTCGCTGATCTCCACGGGGGCCTGCTGGAAGGTGCTGCCCGCGATACCGCCGATGTAATCGCCGTTGGTGCGCAGGGACTTGATCGCACCGTCCATCAGGAAGTGATTGACGATCAGCTTGCTGCTGTTGTTGACCACCATGCCGGCCACGCCGCCCAGCGCGATGGCGGAATCAGGACGCTCATCAGTGGTATTGCTGGTTACGGTACCGCCGAAGCGGGAGTTCTCTACCGTGACGGTGATGCCGCGGATAGCGCCCACAAAGCCGCCCAGCATTCTGGCGCCGTTGGAAACGGTGACGTCGGCAGTGACGTCAGCGTTGGTGATGGTGGCGCTGCCGCCGCCGGCGGTGCCGATGACGCCGCCGATATCATCGGCGTTGACGACGGCACAGGTGACGGTGGCGGAGTCCGTCAGACCGGTAATGGTCATAGTCTGACCCACCAGGCCGACCACGCCGCCCAGAGAGGCGGAGGCGCCGGCGACGCCGGTGGTGCTGACCGAGCCGGTGCTGGCGCAGCCGGTGATGTTGGTGGGACGGGAGTTCTGGCCGATGATGCCGCCCACGTTCCGGCCGGAAGCGGTCACGGTGCCGTCGAAGGTGCAGTTGGTAATGTCAGTGGTACCGGCGTTGACGTTGTAGCCCACGACGCCGCCCACTATACTGCCGCCGCCGACAGTGCCGCTGAAGGTGCAGCCGGTGACGGTGGCGCCGCCCAGCACGCAGCCCACGATGCCGCCCACCTGACCGCCGGCAGCGCTGACAGTGACGTTGGAGGCAACGGTGACGCCGCTGACGGTGGAGCCGCCCGTGGTGTGCAGGTCGCCCACGATGCCGCCAACGCGGGAGACGGTACCATCCACAAAGTCGGAATGGATATAGCTGTTGGCCAGCGTGAAGTCCTTGATGACGCAGTTAGCGCCGTCCGCCCAGGCGAAGAAGCCGGCGCCCAGATGAGGCGCATTGGGCACGTACACGCCGGAGACGGTATGGCCCTTGCCGTCAAACACGCCGCAGAAGTACATGGTCACGCCGCCCACAGTGCCCTGCTTGCCGATCATGGGGAACTCGGACAGGCTATCGGTATTGCCGGAGGCCACAGCCGCATTCACGTCCGCGTCGTTCAGGGAGATGTCGTTGGCCAGCTCCAGCGTGAGGGACTTGAAGTTGCTGTACTTGGACATGCGGGCGATGGCGTTCAGCTGCTGAGCCGTGGTGACGGTGTAGGTCTGAGCACCCACGTTGCTGTCGCCGCCGACAAAGTTGCAGCCGATCACGCAGTTGGTCGCGCTGTTGGTGGTGCCGTCCGCGTTGCCGGGAGCAAAGATGCTGTGGATGCCGTTGCCCTTTGTGTCATGGGCACGCAGGACGATGCAGTTGGTGGCAGTGGCATTGGCGCCGGACTGCAGATAACCCACAGCGGAGCCGCCCATGTCGAAGAATACCACGTCGGCGGAGCAGAAGCTGTCGGTGACAGTCAGCACGGGAGTCGGCTTGTCGTCGCCCATGTTCCAGACGTTGCCCACGAAGCCGCCCAGCATTCTGCCGGTGCCGTGGACAGTGCCGAAGACCTCGCAGCGGGAGACGCTGATGTTGCCGCTGGAGGCAAGACCCACGATACCGCCGGCCGCCGCGGGGCCGCCGGCCGCCGTCAGGTCGCCGTCATAGATGGTGTCGCTGATGCTGGCGCTGGAGGCCACGCCCAGAATGCCGCCGGCCTTGTTGCGATCACCGGTGAAAGTAGAGTTGATGGTGGCGTTGACGGTGCAGTTGCTGACCTGCGCCTTGTAGCTGTAGCCGCCGATGCCGCCCACCACCGCGTCCGCCGCGGTGATGGTGCCGTTCACGGCGCAGTTCTCGATGTTCAGCGTGTTGCCGTTGTTGGCGCCGAAGATGCCGCCCACGCTGCGGCCCGCGCTGATGGTGCCGGTGAAGCTGGTGTTGCGAATGGTGCGCACATTGCCGTTGGCGGTGCGGCCCAGAATGCCGCCCACGCCCACGTACCAGACGGCGTTGGTGCCCGCGGAGTTGCTGCTGGAGGGGCTGTCAATGGTGATGTCAGCATCCACCGAGCTGTTCTCGATGGTCAGGGGGCCCATGCTGGCGCCCACAAGGCCGCCGATGGAGCTGCCGCCGTTTTCGGTGTTGTTGGTGTACGAGCCGTTTACGATGTGCACGTTGCTGATGGTGAGGGCGCCGGTGCCGTGGTTGCCCACCAGGAAAGCGACGCGCAGGTCATGGTAGCTGCCGGCATGGGTCATGGTGTAGTTTTCCAGCGTCAGGTTCTTGATCACAGCGCCGCCCGTGGCGCCGTTGAAGAAGCCCTTCTGGGTACCGCTAACGGTCCACGTCAGGTTTCTGATCGTGTGGCCCTGCCCGTCGAAGGTGCCCTCGAACTGGCCGGCGCCCGCCGTGTCGTTGGTGATGCCGGAAAAGTCCGTGATGCCGGTCATATCGATGTCCGCGGTCAAAACGACCAGCTTACCGGCATAGGTGTCAGACTTGGACGCCGCGACGAAGTCCATGAGCTCCGCCGCCGTGCCGATGGACACGTCCGCCGGATCTTCTGCCATGACAGTCATAGGTGTGACAAGCGTCAGCACCATGGCCAAGGCAAGAAAGACGGAAAACAGCTTTTTCTTCATACATTTCTCCTCCTTATACAATTGCCTTTGGGTTTTCACTTGGTCTTGCGCGGGGAAATGGGTCGCGCCGGAGCCTGCGGATCG
>JAFTBL010000084.1 GCA_017455225.1 Oscillospiraceae bacterium | reverse complement strand
GGGGAAGGCTTTTTAGGGGAGCGGTGGATGGGGGACACCTCATCAGTCACGGCTTCGCCGTGACAGCTCTTGCCCACCGTTGTGCCAGCCGCGGGATGCTTCCGCTGGGCGGGGGCGGGACACCTCATCCGGCACCGCCTTCGGCGGCGCCACCTTCCCCTCAAGGGGAAGGCTTTTAGGGGAGCGGTGGATGAGGGGACACCTCATCCGCCTCGGCTTCGCCGTGACTGCTCTTGCCCACCGTAGCGCCAGCCGCGGAGACACCTCATCCGACCTCGCTTCGCTCGGCCACCTTCCCCTCAAGGGGAAGGCTTTTTAGGGGAGCGGTGGATGGGGGGCACCTCATCAGTCAACGCCGCTTATGAGCGGCGTTGACAGCTTCCCCTCAAGGGGAAGCCTTTTTTTGGGGACAAAGGGAAGGGTCAGGCCAGATTGAGGCGCTTTTTCAGCAGCAGGTGGGTGACCACGTAGAAAACGGCGGCGAGGAAGAGGTACATTGCCATGGTCGAGCCAAGGATCGTATGCACGATGACGGACGGATCCTCCGGGATGTTGAACAGCGCATTGCTGCTGTCCAGATACACGATGCCGAACACGCCCACCACGGAGCCCACGGTCTGCAGGCCAAAGGAGAAGGCGAAGTAGAACACCACCGACAGCAGCACCTTATGGTTGGAAAAGCTGTGACCCAGCGCGATGGCGGCGTAGAACATGAGATAGGAGGCGAGCACGCCCAACGCGGACGCCACCAGCAGCTCCACGCCGAAGAGCACCCACTGGCCGGCGGTGAAGACGGAGAGCGCCTCGCGCAGCTGGCCGCCGTAATACTCGAAGAAGAAGGAGAGATCCCCGCGGGCAAGAGAGTGGGAGTAGGCCACGGCGCCCGCCGCGATCACCGCCACCGTGGAGCACACCGACCACAAAAACGCCGTCAGCAGCTTCGACCACATCAGCTGACCCACCGTGGCGGGCAGGGTGAACATGAGATAGCCCTCGTCGGTCATGTAATTCTTATAGAACCGGTAGACCATCAGCACCAGCGTGACCACGCCGGCGCCGATCATGGTGATGGAGAACACCGCGGAGATCAGAGCCAGGAAGATGTTCAGCAGCAGAATATCGTAGCTCTCGGCCAGCGTCATGGTCAGCGCATACAGCCCCGCCGACACCAGCAGCAGGATATACACCGGCAGCATGATCCGGGCCGTGGCACGCAGCTCGTGCTTCAGCAGCTTACCCAACATAACGGAACACCTCCCGGAACAGCTCGTCCACACTGCAGCCCTTTTCGGAGCGGATCTGCTCCACCGAGGACTGCAGCGCCACGCGGCCCTTGTTGATGAAGATCACGTCGTCCAGCACCTCTTCCACGTCCGCGATCAGGTGGGTGGAAATGAGCACCGAGGCGTCGCCGTGATAGTTGGTGAGGATGGTGCGGATGATGTAATCCCGGGTGGCGGGATCCACGCCGCCGATGGGCTCATCCAGCAGATACAGCTTCGCACGGCGGCTCATGACCAGAATGAGCTGCACCTTCTCCTGCGTGCCCTTGCTCATCTGGCGGATGCGCAGCTTGGGGCTGATCTCCAGCGTGGTGAGCATCCGCTCGGCGGTCTCCCGGTCAAAATCCGGGTAGAAATCGCAGAAAAAGTCCAGCAGCTGCACCACGTTCATCCAGCGGGACAGATAGGTGCGCTCCGGCAGGTAGGACACCAGCTGCTTCGTTTCCACGCCAGGGGTCATGCCGCCCACCGTCAGCGTGCCGGAGGTGGGGGTGAGCAGGCCGTTGGCGATCTTGATGAGGGTGGATTTGCCGCTGCCGTTGGGGCCCAGCAGACCCACGATGCGGCCCGGCTCCACCGTCAGATCCACGCTGTCCAGCGCGCAGACGGAGCCGTAGCGCTTGGTGAGTTGTTTGCATTCCAGAAGGGGCATAGGTCGTTTCTCCTTTTTTCAGATTGTCAATAGAGGCGATCCAGCTCGGCGATCATGGCGGCGACGGCGTTTTCCGTGCAATGGGGCAGCACGTGTACGCCGGGCACCTGCTTCACCACGTCGATGGCGTTGGCGGGGGCGAAGGGGATGCGGGCGCGCTGCAGCATGGACACGTCGTTGGCGTGGTCGCCGATGCAATAGAGATGCTCCGGGGAGATGGAAAGATACTCCGTCAGGAAGGCGGTCATGCCGCCCTTGTCCGCCCCGCGGGCGGTACATTCCAGCAGGAACTCCGCCGAGCGCATCACCGACAGCTCCCGGCTCCAGGGCTGGGAGGCAATGAACGATTCCACCGCGTCCAGCACCGCCGTATCCTCCGAGGGGAAGACCAGCTTGCTGAAGGGCTGGGGCACCTGCGACAGAGAGGCCGCCTCCTCCGTGGGGGCGTGGGTCAGATGGAGACGGCGGCGGGACAGGGCGTTGGCTCGCACCGCGTGGATGGTGTTGTCGTCGTGGTAGATCTCCACCGCCAGAGAGGGGAACGCATCCAGCACCTGCCGGACGTTGGCGGCCGCCTCCGGCGGCAGAAAGGCGGTGCGCAGATATTTGCCGGCGCCGTAATCGTAGACGGCGGCGCCGTTGAAGAGAATGGCGGGCCCGTTGAAGGGGATGGAGCCGCGCACCCGGTCAAAGGACGGCAGGGCGCGGCCGGTGGCCACGGAGAAGACGCCGCCCCCGGACATGAAATACTCGATGGCCGCCCGGTTCTCCGGGGAGACGGGGGGCGGCGGAGTGCCGTTTTTCAGCGACGGCTCCGTATAGGTGATGGTGTTGTCATAGTCGCTGGCGATCAATACGCCGGAGAATTTTCCCATAGATCAGGCCTCGGTTTTCGGCTTATTCCCGCTCCGGTGGCGGCGGCCGCCACGGTGGGTGCGCTTTTTCCTGTCCTCGCCGCCGGCAGCAGCGGGCGCGGCGGCAGGCGCAGCCTGCGCGGGGGCGGACTGATTGTCCCCGCCCCCGCCCCGGCCGCCCCGATGGCGGCGGCGCCCTTCGCCGGAGGATTGC
>JAFTBL010000083.1 GCA_017455225.1 Oscillospiraceae bacterium | reverse complement strand
GTAATAAGTTCGGTTTGGGCATATTGCACCTACATCGGCAAAGCAAGGGTACCCTTGCTTTGCCGATGTAGGTGCAATATGCCCAAACCGAACTTATTACCCTACTATTATAACGGGCGTTTTTTCCCTAGTCAATAGCAATTTTATGATTTTCTTTTCTTTCGCTTATTTAATCAGCGTAAGGCGGAGTCTTTTTGCTTTTTCTTTGCCTCCCGCTCCTTGCGGTAGGACTCCAGCTCGTTGGGCACGCCGCCGGGGCGGGTTTCACCCCGATGGTACTTCCAATCGAAATGCGGCAAACACACCGACTCCCCCACCCGGTACGGGAAGGTCAGCACGCGGGTGCCTTCGCCCCAGGGAAACCACTCCTCCACCTGCGTTTTCAGATATTCGTTCTGCTGATACTTGGAGGGCGGAACATCCTTGAGACAGGTGAACAGCATGGTCTTGACATGGCAGAAGTCGGTGAAGTAATCCCGCGTGTTCCAGCCGTGGTGCAAAAGCGTCATCACGTCCAGCGTCATGAAGTCGGAGGTATAGTTCTCCATGATGCGCTTCATGCCGCCCTTGTCCCCGTCGCCGCCCAGCAGCACCTTCTGCCCCTCCACCGTCACCAGCAGCCACGTGCCGGTGTCGTTGAAGTCGCCGGAGCATTCGGCGTAGGGCAGGATCTCCTGGGCGTGGAGCACGTCCACCGTCAGGTCGGCAAAATAGTACCGCTCGCCGGTGCGGGGACGGTAAAAGGGCACGGGGCCGCCGGAGGAGGTGCGGACGTTCCGGGACACAAGGCGCACAAGATCCACCACGCCCAGTGCAATGGTGTCCAACTGCAGCATCTCCACCGAGGGGGTGCTGAAGTAGATCCCGTCGATCCGCAGGCGGTCGCCCCAGCTCTCGTCCTGCGCCAGCTCCAGCAGCACGCCGCAGTGGTCGGCATGCTCGTGGGAGATGAACCAGCCCTCCACCACCGGCGTTTCACCGGCGGGGGTCAGACTGTCCAGATAGTCCAGAAGGTAGGGCGTTTCACAGCGCAGGCCGCCGTCGCTGACGAGGAAGTGGCCGTTCTTCAGCCGGATGACGAAGCTGTTGCCGAAATGCCACAGCTCCAGCATGTGAAGCGAGGTCTTGGCCCCCGGCGCAAAGCCGGCGCGGAACGCCGGGTCGTCCTGCAGATGGGGGGAAAGCGGCGTCTCCTCCTCCCCCACCGTCACGTACAGGCGGCGGCTGGGGGCGGTATAGAGCGCGCAGAGCGTGCGGCGATCCCTGGTGTAAAGGCGGGTGAACACGGCGCCGGCAAGTCCTGCGCCGTTGTCGGCGCGGCGCTGCCAGCCGTCACGCTCCAGCGCGGCGCACAGGGCGTCGTAATCCTCGCGCCCGGCGTTCTCCACGGTTTTGATGAAGTTGCCCTCGCCGCAGTCACGGGCAGGCAGCTCCGGCGAAACCGGGACGCCGCGAAAGAGCTCCTCGTCCGCCGTGATGCAGCGGTAGGCCGGCATAAGGCCTACCGTAGCGATCAGCTTGCGGGGCAGGGTGACGCCGTTGAAGTCGCAGTAGGTCAGCATCAGCAAACGCCGGTCCTTGCGATAGGCGTTCTTGTAGAGCACGTTCACCAGCGGCTGCGGGTGGACGATGCAGGGCGTCCACCCCGCCGCCTCCACGTCGCGCAGATAGGCGTAATACTCCTCCTTGGTGGCGTGCAGGGTGAGGCGGGTAAAGCAGTCGCCGCACTCCTCCCACGGCTGCGACTGCCCCTCGGCCGTCTGCAGCGGCGGCAGATCCGCCAGCGCCTCGTCCTCAAACAGACGACGCAGCGAGTCGGAATAGCCCTTATATTTCATATGTGTTCCTCCTTGCGACGCCGTCACTCCGTCTGGGTGGTCACGGTGCCGGTGACGGTGCAGCCGGTGACGGTGCTGCCGTCGGCGGTGGCGGGGCTTTCAATGCCGCCCACGTCCTGCGTGCCGGTGACGGCGCCGCCCATGGCGCAGTCCTGAAGGGTGGGGGTGCCGTTGGCATGGTAGCCGAGGATGCCGCCCACGTAGCGCGTGCCGGTCAGCGTGCCGCCGAAGCTGCAGCTGCTGACGGTCAGCGCGCCGAAGGCGCCGCCCACGATGCCGCCGGCCTGCTCGCCCTCGGCCACCACGGTCACGTCGGAGCCAACGGTGACGCCGCTGACGACGGCGCCGCCATCGGTGTGGCTGTCGCCCACCACCGCGGCCGCGCGGGACAGGCCGTCGGAGTTGCCGGAGGAATGGAAATAGCTGTTGGTCAGCGTGAAGTCCTTCACCGCGCACTCGGCGCTGTCGATCCACGCGAAGAAGCCGACGCCCATCTCCTCACTGTCGGGCACGTACACGCCGGACACGGTGTGGCCCTTGCCGTCGAACACGCCCCGGAAGTAGCCGGTGGTGCTGCCCATGGCGCCCTGACGGCCGATCATGGCGAACGGGGTCAGCTCGTCGGTCTTGCCGTCCTTCACCGCCGCGTTCACGTCCGCGTCGTTCAGGGCGATGTCGTCAGCCAGCTCCAGCGTGATGGAGCGGAAGTTGCTGTACTTGGACATACGGGCGATGGCATAAAGCTGCTGCGCCGTAGTGACGGTGTAGGTCTGATCGCCCACGTCGGTATCGCCGCCGGCATAGTTGGCGCCGATCACGCAGTTGGTCGTGCTGTTGGTGGTGCCGTCCGCGTTCGTCGGGGCAAAGATGCTGTGGACGGCGTTGCCCTTTGTGTCATGGGCACGCAGAATGATGCAGTTGGCAGCAGTGGCGGTGGATCCGGACTGCAGATAGCCCACGGCGGAGCCGCTCATACCGAGGAATACCACGTCGGCCGAGCAGAAGCAGTCGGTCATGTTCAGCGCCGGAGTCGTGCCGGTGTCGCCGCAGTTCCATACGTTGCCCACAACGCCGCCCATCATGTTGCCCTCGCCGTGCACGGTGCCGAAGACCTCGCAGCGGGAGACGTTGACGGCGCCGCTGGAAACAAGCCCCACGATGCCGCCGGCCGCCGCAGGGCCGCCCTTGGCGGTCAGATCGCCGTCATAGGTGCTGTCGCTGACATCGGCGTGGGAGGCCACGCCCAGGATGCCGCCGGCCATGTTGCGCGTGCCGGTGAGCTCGGCGTTGATGGCGCCGGTGACGGTGCAGTTTTTGACGTCGGCCTTGTAGCCGTAGCCGCCGACGCCGCCCACCGCCGCGTCCGCCGCGGTGATGGTGCCGTCCACGGTGCAGTTCTCAACGGTCAGTGTGTTGCCGTTGTTGGCGCCGAAGATGCCGCCCACACTGCGGCCGGCGCTGATGGTGCCGGTGAAGCTGGTGTTGCGGACGGTGCGGTCGTTGCCGTTGGCGGTGCGGCCCAGGATGCCGCCCACGCCCACGCTCCAGACGTTGGAGCCCAGAGAACGCTCGCCCGTGGCGTTGTCAACGATGATGGAGCCCTCCACCGAGCAGTTCTCGATGGTCAGGGGATTCATGCTGGCGCCCACGATGCCGCCGATGGAGCTGGCGCCGTTGGCAGCCGTGTTGTGCAGGGTGCCGTTGATGACGTGCACGTTGCTGATGGTTGCAGGAGCGTTGCCGGCTGCATAGTGGCTGCCTACGATGAACGATGCGCGGAGGTCGGCACTGTTGCCGGCGGTCTCCAACGTCACATTCTCCAGCGTCAGGTTGCTGATCTTCTCGCCGGCGTAGCCGCGGAAGAAACCGAGGTTGCTGCCGCTGGACCACAGGGTGAAGTTGCTGACCTTGTGCTCCTGCCCGTCGAAGCTGCCACGGAAGAAGGTGGCGGACGCCTCGTCGCCGATGCCGGGGAATGCCCTGCCCGCCAGGTCGATATCCGCCGTCAGGCAGACGGTGGCGCCGGCATAGTTGGCGCCGTCGGTGATGACGGTGCTGCCGTCGTTTTGATAAAGCCGCTTGGTCAGAGCCGCAAAGTGGATGAGCTCGTACTCGTCGGCGATCTCCAGCGTCTTGCCCGTGAAGGAGTCGGGGCCGTAGGTCGCGGTGACCGTCACGTTGCCGGCGGCGCCGCTGCTTACCAGATAGCCTGCCTTGCCGATGGCAATGCCGGAGCTGTCGGTGACCGTGTTGCCGGAGGTGCCGAAGTGGCCCACCATCAACGAGGTCATGCCGCCGGTGGTGAGAGCGGAGGGCGCCGCCACGCAGTCGGTGACAGCCAGCGCCGTCTGGTTGCCCACCTGCGCCACGATGCCGCCGGCGATCAAAGACTCGCCCTGATCGATGCTGCCGATGAAGGTGCAGCCGCTGACCGTGGTTTCGCCCACGCCGGTCACGTAGCCCAGGATGCCGCCCACGCGGGCGGGGCTGCCGTTGGCCGTCAGCGCGGCGGAAACCTTGCAGTCCCCGACGGCGGCGGTGGTGTTCACCATACCGCCTATGCCGCCGATGCTCTGGCTGCCCTTGATGATCACGTCGCGGCTGACAGTCACGCGCTCCACCGTGCCGCCGTTGATGAGGCCCGCCACCGCGCCGACGTAGACGTCGGAGCTGGAGAAGGCGCTGTTGGCGATGGTCAGATCACGCACCGCGGAGCCGTCCTCCATGCGGTCGAACAGACCCACGGAGGCGGAGATTCGGTCGGCATACAGGCCGCGGACGGTGTGTCCCGCGCCGTCGAAGGTGCCGCGGAAGGGCTGGCTCATGGTGGGCCACTCCACGTCCGCTGCGCCGGAGCCGGCCGTCCAGCCGGGGTTGAGGTCGATATCCGCGTCCAGCACCACCGTCTTGCCGGCGAAGTCGGACTGCTTCCCTGCCACGGCGAATGCGATCATGTCCGCGGCGGTGCTGATGGTCAGCGTGTCGGCGTTCTCGTCGAACCAGCTGCTGTCAGGCTTCACCACGGCGCTCAGATCCATGGTGGCGCCGCTGTAAAGGGACTTCAGCACCGGCGTGCTGTCCGCCACGGCGCCCCAGTAGGGCTTTGCCGTGAAGTCCAGCGCGGTGAACTGATAGGCCTCGGCGCCGGAGATGAGGGACTTTTCCATGACCTGCACCTTGCCGGAGGCGCTGCCGACACCGATGGCCGCCACAGCGCTATTCTGCAGGGCGTATACGTTGCTCAGCGTCACGTGGTCGCTGGCCGAGCCCAGCACACTGCCGGTCTGTCCGCCGCCGCCCGTAGTCACAGAGCCGCTGACCAGCGTGTTGCTGATATTGGCGTGGGAAGCGTTCCACGCGTGGCAGATCACGCCGCCCACGCGGCGCAGTGCGTCGGTATGCACGCTGCCGCTCATCAGGCAGTTGTCGATGTTCAGCACGGATTCGTCGTTCACCGGGCAGCCCACCAGACCGCCCACGTTGCGGCCCTCGCCGGACTCTACCTTGCCGGCGAACCAGCTGTTGCGCACGTAGGCGGCGGCATCGCTGCCCACGTTGCGCACGGCGCCCAGCAGGCCGCCGATGTTGTAGCCGTCAGCGGTGGCGACGATGGCATCGGAATACACGGTATCCAGCGTGCCGCCGTTGCGGATCACGCCCACAACGGAGCCCACGTCGCCGCCGGAGCCGGTCACGTAGCTGTTTTCAAGGCGCAGGTTCTTCACCGTGCCGCCCTGCAGCATGCCGATGAGGCCGGAGCCGGCGCTGCTGCCGCTGTCGGCATACAGGCCGGATACGGTGTGGCCCCGGCCGTCCAGCGTGCCGGCAAAGGAGCTGACAGGCGTCCAGACGTTCTCAGGCGCCTTGCTGCCCCAGTCGGAGGCATTGCCGCTGTTGACGGCGATGTCGGCTCCCAGCACCAGCGTCTTGCCGGCGAAGTCGTCGCCGTAGGCCAGAAGCTGCCAGCCGTTGAGATCCTCCGCAGAGTCAAGGGTCATGGTGGAGGCGGAGGGATCGTACCAGCTCACGTCCACCTTCCGCTTGGCAGAGCCGACGCTCAGCGGCGAGGATACGAAGGGCTTCAGGCCGGGGCAGGCGTTCTGCCGCGGCGCCCAGTAATTGTCAAAGTCCAGCGTGGTCCAGAGATAGCCGTTCAGCCCCGCCAGCTTTTCCGCGCTCATGGGCACCGCCGTGCCCTTCACCTCGCCGGGCTTGACGGCGGCGTGGGTAGCCAAGGCCACGAACTGTCCGCTGCCGCCGATGGCGCTGGCGCTGTCGGCAAAGGTGTTGGAGATGTTGATGGGGCAACCGGTGTAGGTGGTGCCGATCAGCGCGCCCAGATAGTAGGGGTTGCCGCAATGAAGCGTGCCGGCGGAGAGACTATCCTTGATGATGACGGCGGTGTCGGTGTTCTCCACCGTGCCCACCAGGCCGCCCACCTTGGAGCCCTTGTTGGAGACCGCGGTGTTGATCGTGCCGGTGAACAGGCAATGCTCCATCCGGTTGGTGCCGGCGTGGGCAACGCCCAGGATGCCGCCGACGTAGTAGCCGTATTCCTCATCCGGGGCGTTCAGCTCGCCGTCGAACCACACGCTGCTGAATAGATTGGTCTCCTTCTGATTGGCGCGGCCGACGACGCCGCCGCACATGATGCCGTTGGTACGGATGATGGCGCTGCTGTAAATGTTCTCCAGCACGCCGCCGAAGTAGCCGGCGATGGATCCGGAATAGCCCACGTGGAACTTGCCGAAGCCGGTCACGTCATAGAAGCTGTTCACAAGGCGCAGGTTGCGGATGACGGCCTCCTTCTCCGTGCGGGCAAACAGACCCAGCAGCACCTGATCGCGCTGATAGACGCCGGAGAGGGTGTGGAACTGCCCGTCGAAGGTGCCGGCAAAATAGGTGGCGGGCACCAGACGCAGCGCCGGGGCGGAGTTGGCCCAGTCGGAGGCATTGCCGCTGTTGACGGTCACGTCCGCGCCCATGCGTATCGTCTGGCCCTTGAAATTGGTGGTCCAGGACAGCATGGTGAAGCCGATGAAGTCGGCGCGGTCATAGATGGTGCCGCCGCCGGCTTCGGCGTCGTACCAGTCAAAGCTGAAGATGGGCTCGTAGCCCTCGGTGCTGATGGGTTCCCCCTCGTAGAACACGGTGGGGATGGGCGTGCCGTCGGCGCGGACCGACCAGTACTTGTCAAAGTCCAGATTGGTCCACAGGCAGGCGTTGCGCCCGATCAGATTTTCGCGGTAGACGGGGATCAATCCGCCGGTGATCTTGTACTCCTCCGCGGTGGTCACGTGGGACACGAAGTCGCCGGAGGGGCCGTCCATGCACTCGCGGACGGCAAAGCTCTTGTTGATGCCGATGGTGGGGCCTGCGCCGACGGTGCCGATGGCGCCGCCCACCCAGTTGTGGTTCAGCGTATCCATGGTGCCTGCGTTCAGGCAGTCGCCGATGTTGGTGACGGCGTCGTTCATGGACCAGCCCACGAAGCCGCCGGCACGGGAGCCCTTGTCAACTTCCGTATGGATCACGCCGGAGAACAGACTGTGGGTCATGTTCAGCGTGCCCAGCGCGTGGCCGCCCACCATGCCGCCGACGAAGAAGCCGTTCTTCTCGCCCACGGCCCAGACCTTGCCGTCGAACCAGCAGTTGGTCACGGTGGTGATCACGTTGTTCAGGTTGATCTGACCGATCAGGCCGCCGCTCTCCTGCCCGGCGGCGTAGACGATGGCGTCGGTGTAGATGGTGTCGAAGGTGCCGCCGCCGCGGCCGGTGATGGCGCCGGTGAGGGCCATGTTGTCCTTATCGCCGGTGGCGTGGATGAGAGTGTTTTCAAGCCGCAGGTTCTTCACCGTGGCCGTGGCGCGGGTGTGGGCGCACAGGCCCAGCACAGACTCGCCCTTCACGTACACGCCGGACAGGGTGTGACCCTGACCGTCCAGCGTGCCGGCAAACCACGGCAGCGGCATCCAGAAATTCTCCGGAGGCGTTTCGATCCAGTCCTCCGCCCGGCCCTCGTTGAGGCTGAAGTCCTTGTCCAGCTTCACCGTCTTCTGCTCGTACTCGGTGCTGTAGGACAGCAGCATGAAGGCGTACAGCTGGGGCAGATCCCGGATCACCAGCTCGCTGGCGGTATCATCGTACCAGCCGTAGTCCACCTTCTGCGCCACGCCCGTCAGATCCATGGGATCGTCGGTGAAATACTGCAGCACGGGGGTGGAGTTCTCCTGGCAGGCCCAGTAGTTCTCAAAATCCAGACCCATCCACTGGTAG
>JAFTBL010000082.1 GCA_017455225.1 Oscillospiraceae bacterium | reverse complement strand
GGAGCGGTGCATCCACTACGCCAACGGGGAGACGGAGCTTTGCAACAACGCCTCCGCCGCATGGAACAGCGCCTTTCTCACCTTCCGGGATTTCTGGTTCCGCACCCATACGCCCCGCCGGGAGGCGCGGGCGCTGCGCCTTTGCTGAAGGGAGGGACGGCCTGTGTTTTTTCCCAAGCTGAAGCCGCTGCCGGGTTACAGTGAAACGGTCACGTCCTTCGCCGGGCTGGATCGCCGCGCCCGCATCCCCAAGGGCGCCTTTTCCCACATGGAAAATCTGACGGACCAGGATTGGCCCGCCCTGTCGGTGCGTCCGCCCCGGGGCGTCGTGGCGCAGCTGACCGCGCCCGGCGGACTGACCGCCAAGGACAGTCTTATCTGGGTGGACGGCACGCGGCTGTATATCAACGGGCTGGACGCGGGGCTCACGCTGCAAAGCGGCAAAAAGCAGCTGGTCAGCATGGGCGCCTATCTGCTGATCTGGCCGGACAAGGTGTATATCAACACCGCCGACTGGAGCGACTGCGGCTCCATGGAGCATGCTCTGACCGTGTCCTCCGTCCGGTTTTCCCCCTGCGCGCCCGACGGCGGCGCGCTGACCTATACCTCCGGCGCTGTGGCTCCGGAGGAGCCGGAGGCCGGCACGCGGTGGCTGGACACGACGGTGGCGCCGCCCCTGCTGCGGCAGTACGGCGCCGGCGGGTGGCAGACGGCGGAGGCGTGTCTCGGCGCCGAGAGCACCGGCATCGGCGAAGGGTTTGCAGCGGGCGACGCCGTGGAAGTGTCGGGCTGTGAAGCAGAATGCCTTAACAGCACCTTTGTGGTGCGCCTTGCCGGGGACGACCGGCTGGTGCTGACGGCGCCGCCGGTGAGTCTGGAGCAGAACTCGCCCCTGCGCCTTTCCCGCACGGTGCCGGAGATGGACTTCGTGGTGGAGTGCGGCAACCGGCTGTGGGGCTGCAAATACGGGCTGGTAGGCGGCAAAAGCGTGAACGAGATCTACGCCAGCAAGCTGGGCGATTTCAAAAACTGGCGCTGCTACGCCGGCCTTTCCACCGACAGCTACGCCGCCAGCCGGGGCAGCGACGGCGCCTTCACCGGCGCCGTGACCTATTTGGACAGCCCCATCTTTTTCAAGGAGCAGTGCATGGAGCGGGTCTATCCCTCCGCTTCCGGCGCCCACCGGGTGGTGACCATCGGGTGCGAGGGAGTGGCTTCCGGCAGCCACGGATCCCTCTGCGTATGCGACGGCGTGCTGTACTACCACGGCGCGGGCGGCGTGTACGCCTACAGCGGCAGTCTGCCGGTGCGGGTGTCCGACGCGCTGGGCGAGGAGCGGTTTCACGGCGCGGTGGCCGGCGCGCTGGCAGGGCGGTACTACGTGTCCATGGCGGACGGCGCCGGGACGTACCACCTTTTGTGCTACGACGCCGGACGCAAGCTGTGGCACCGGCAGGACAACACCCGCGCCCTTGCCTTTGCCGCCGCCGGTGGCGAGCTGTTCTGCCTGACGGAGAGCGGAAAGCTGCTGGCGCTCCACGGCGCCGCCGGCACACCGGAGAGCGAGCCGGTGTGCTGGGAGGGACAGAGCGGCGAGCTGGCCTCCGCCGACGCCGCCAGCACCTACCTGCGCCGACTGACCGTCCGCGCCTGCCTTGCACCCGACGCGGTGATGACCGCCGAGCTGAGTTATGACGGCGGCACCACATGGCTCCCCCAGAGCACCGTGTCAGGCGGCAAGGAGATCCTGCGGCGCACCGTGTGCGTGCGGCCCCGGCGATCCACGCAGGTGCGGCTGCGGCTGCGCGGCCGGGGACAGACCACGGTGTTCAGCGTGACGGCCCGGTACGGAAAGGGGAGTGATCTGCCGTGACAGAGCTGATGATGCCGCCTGCTCCCGCCGGAACCGCGGCGGAGCAGATGGCGGCGCAATACACCTATCTTTTCCAGATGGCGCAGCAGCTGAATCTGGCGCTGGCACAGCTGGACGAGACCGCCTCCGTCCGGCAGACGGCGGAAACGGCACAGGTCGCCGCCAAGACCAACGCCGAGGCCATCTCTGCCGGCTACGAGCGGCTGCGGGCACTGATCGTGAAAACGGCGGACACGGTGGAGGAGAAGATGGACCGGCTGCGCACGGAGCTGGCAGGGCAGTACATGGCCCTGTCGGACTTCGGCAGCTACGTGGAGCGGCTGAACGCCGTGATCGAGGCCGATCCCACCGCCCTGACCCAGTACTACCGCTATTTCTCCCAGCTGCAGGCCAACATCGACGCGGTGGACGCCGACTACACCGCCTACCGCACCGCCACCGAGGCGTATATCCGGACGGGTATCGTGGATCGGGACGGGCAGACGCCCATCTACGGCGTGGCGGTGGGGCAGGATCTGGAGACGTCGGTGGACGCCCAGACCGGGGACACGGTGATCGAGAAGGCGCATTTCCGCGCCATCTACGCCGCCAACCAGCTCTCCTTCTGGGAGGACGGGGACAAGGTGGCGTATATTCAGGACAAGAAGCTGAATATCCCCACGGTGAACGCGGAGCGGGAGCTGCTGGTGGGGCGCTGGGACATGACCGACGACGCCTCCGGCGGCCTGACGGTGAAATGGATCGGAGGGTGAGAACGTGAGCAGTATCTACGGCGAAAAAAGCGCCAGAAACTGGCAGCTGCGGCTGGACTACGAGGTGGTGAGCCAGTCCGTCGCGGACAACACCTCCACGGTCGATCTGTCGCTCTACGTCTACGACGGAACGGGTCAGGCGTGGAACGAATCGGCCAACAGTGCCTACTATACGCTCTGGGACGGCACGAAGGTATACAAGCCCTACCATTACTATTCCACCGGCTGGTACAAGCTGGGCGACCGGCGGGCGACCGTTGCCCACGGCGCCGACGGCACCAAGACGGTGACGCTGGCGGGCGGCTGGGTGAGTGACGTGGTGTCGAACTACACGCCCGCCAGTCTGTCCGTGTCCGGCAGCGTGACCCTGCCCGCCATCCCGCGCGCCTCCGCGCTGACGGCGCCGGAGCAGATGACCATGGGCACGCCCTGCGCCGTGACGATCGTTCCGGCCTCCGCCGCCTTCACCCACGCCCTCACATGGCGCTTTTTCACCAAAAGCGGCACCGTCAGCGGCGGCACGTGGACGCCGGCGCTCACGCTGGCGGAGGAGATCCCCAACGCAGAGAGCGGCGCCGGCACGCTGACGCTGGTGACCTACAGCGGCGGCACGGAGATCGGGCGGCGAAGCTACGGCTTCACCCTGCGCTGCCCGGACAGCATGACGCCGACGGTCACGCCGGGGACGCTGACGCCGGTCAGCAGCAGGGTGCCCGCCGGGTGGAACGCGGCGGTGAAGGGGCTGACGGCGCTGCAATACGCCGTCACCGCCGCGGGGACGAGAGGCTCCACCGTGACGGGCGTGCGCTTTTCCTGCGGCGGCGTCACCTGCGACGGCGCCGCAGGCACCACGGCGGCGCTGCCGGCGGCGGGTACGTTCACCCCCACCGTCACGGTGACTGACAGCCGGGGCCGCAGCGCCGCGGCATCGTGGCCCGCGCTGGAGGTATACGACCACGCGCCGCCCACGCTGCAGGCGGCGGAGGCCTTCCGGGCCGACGGCTCCGGCGTGGCGGACGGGTCAGGCACGTATCTGTCCGTTCTGGCGCAGGGGGTGACGGCCTGTGCCGTGGGCGGGCACAATCAGGTGTCGGTCTATTACCGTCTGCGCTCCGTGGACGGCGCCTTCGGCGCCGAGCAGCCGCTGACCAACGGCACGCCGTTGCTGCTGCATCCGCCGCTGGACGCGGCCAAGTCCTACGAGGTGCAGCTCATCGCCCGGGACAGCCTGGGCGCGGAGCGGTCGGTGACGGTGACGATCCCCACGGCGGCGGTGGCGTTCAACCTGCGCCGGGGCGGCAGGGGCGCCGCCTTCGGCAAATACGCCGAGCACGACAACGCGCTGGAGCTGCCCGCCGGGTGGGACGTCACCGTGGGCGGCGTGCCTCTTGCAAGGCTTCTTTATCCGGTGGGCAGCGTGTTCCACAGCGACGGCACGGTGAGCCCCGCCGCCGTCTTCGGCGGCACGTGGACGGAGCTGGGCACCGCCTCCGGCGTGACGGCGTGGCGGCGGACAGAATAGGAGAGGAGAACACAGCATGGCATCAAATTACGAATGGGTATCCTACGGCAGTCAGGGCAATGCGGTGAAGCAGGTGCAGCAGATCCTGAACCGCAGCGGCTACCAGCTGGAGGAGGACGGCGTGTTCGGCCCGCTGACCCGTGCGGCGGTGCTGGACTATCAGAAAAAGAACGGTCTGCGCATTGTGGACGGCATCGTGGGCGATGAAACGTGGGGGCATATGCTCTCGTCCCAGACCGCGGCGCCCCAGCCCACCGCCAGCCGGCAGGTGCTGTCCGGCGTGTCGGACGAGACTGCCGGGGCGGTACAGGCGCTGGAGCAGGGCTTTCAGCGCTCCGACAGCACGGCACAGGCCTACGATGAGTATGAGGCGCTGCGTGCATCGGCGCCGGGCAGCTACGTTTCCAGCTTCGCGGTGGAGCTGGCGCAGCTGTACGACCAGATCGCCGGGCGCCAGCCCTTCCGCTACGACCCGGCGGAGGACGCGGCATACGCCCGCTACGCCGCCGCTTACCAGCGGCAGGGCCGCGCCGCCATGGAGAACACACTGGGCAAAGCGGCGGCGCTGACCGGCGGCTACGGCTCCACCTATGCCGAGACTGCCGCCTGGGACGCGTACGGCAGCTATCTTGACAAGCTGGCCGATCAGACCGGCGCGTTGGCTGACAACGCCCGGAAGCAATATCAGCAGGAGGGCGAGGCTCTGCTGGAGCGCTACAAGCTGCTGCAGCAGCAGGAGCAGGCGGAGTACAAGCGCTACCGGGAGGACTACGACGCATGGCGCAGCGACACCGCCGACGCGCTGAAGCGGGCGCAGACCGAGGAGAACCGGGACGTGACCCTCTACCGCCAGATGCTCAACTACTACGCCGACAAGCTGGCAGCGGAGCAGAAGGCGGCCACCGCCGCGGCGTCGGCTGCGGCCAAGAGCAGCGGCTCCGCCTCCTCGGCGAAAAAGAGCACCGCCTCCGCCACGCCCTTGAGTCAGGCGGCGGCAGAGTCGGTGAGCCGGGTGGCCAAGCGATACCTCGCCTCCGGCAACACGGAGGCTGCGCAGGCGCTGGTAACGCAGTACGCGCCCCGCATGACGCTGGCCCAGCAGCAGAAGCTGCTGGGCATGAAGCGGCAGGTCAAGTGATCCCTGTGCCGATACCCGCCGGGAGGATCTCCTCCCGGCGGGTATTCGTTTGCGGGCAGCCATAAGCACCGCTTATCTTTAGCATTTTAAATTGTTGCAAAAAATTTTTTAAAAAACGGTTGACAGACGGAGAGAGGAGTGCTATCATGCATTCAATCTGCCGGAGGGCAGAGCGAACGAGGAAAGGAGAAAGCGTCTGATGAAGTGCCGCCGTTCCATGATGATGTGGGAGATGTGCATGGAGATGTCCATGTGCATGCTGGAGCGCGCACAAGATCAAATGCTTTCCTGAAGTCGCCGGACGAGGCGGATCAATGCCAAGAGCAGCGGAAAGTCATTTGACATTCCGCTGTTTTTATTTTAAGATAAGGGGGTTGACGGCATGGCGGCTTGTTACGAATGGCGAATGTGCCCGTCAAGAAGCTGATGGCGGCGCAGGCCGCAAACGAAAGAAGCAGGAACACAAAAAATTTTTATAAAAAGGGAGATATTCACATGAAAAAGATCATTCGCATCTGCGCCCTGGTACTGGCGCTGACCCTGTCCGCCGCTCTGGTGCTGACCGGCTGCGGCGGCAAAACCGAGGACGGCGGCAAGAAGAGCGGCATCCAGATCGCCGTGCCCAACGACACCACCAACGAGGCCCGCGCTCTGCTGCTGCTGGAGGCCAACGGCATCATCAAGCTGAAGGACGGCGCCGGCATCACCGCCACCAAGAACGACATCGCCGAGAACCCCTTCAACGTGGAGATCGTGGAGGCTGAGGCCGCTCAGCTGCCCAACATCCTGCAGGATGTGGACTTCGCCGTGATCAACTCCAACTACGCCCTGTCCGCCGGGCTCAACCCGGTGAACGACTCTCTGGTCATCGAGGGCAGCTCCTCCGCCTACGCCAACATTCTGGCGGTGAAGGAGGGCAATGAGAACGCCGACGCCGTGAAGGCGCTGGTAGCTGCGCTGGAGAGCAAGGCCGTGGCCGATTTCATCAATGAGAAGTACGCCGGCGCCGTGGTCAGCACCATCGACAACCCCGGCAGCGGCTATGACGATTCCGTGGATTACGACGCCCTTTCCGGCGCCACCATTTCCGTGGCCGCCTCTCCCACGCCCCACGCCGAGATCCTGGCCGTGGCCAAGGAGATCCTGGCCGCCAAGGGCGTGACGCTGGACATTCAGGAGTACAACGACTACGTGGTGCCCAACACTGTGGTGGAGGACGGCACCGTGGACGCCAACTACTTCCAGCACGTGCCCTATCTGGATGACTTCAACGCCGAGCAGGGCACCCACATCGTGTCCGTCTGCGCCCCCCACGTGGAGCCCATGGGCCTCTACGGCGGCAAGCAGGCCAATCTGTCTGTTTTCGGCAAGTAACCGCAAAGTGACTGCCGCTGTCCCGGGGCGCGAAAACGCTCCGGGCTGCGGCGTGTTTAAGGAGTTTCTTTCATGATCGAGATCAGAAATCTGTGCAAGACCTTCTCCTCCGGCGAGGGCAAGGTGGACGCGCTGACCGACATCAACCTGACCATCGCCGACGGGGACGTGTACGGCATCATCGGCATGTCCGGCGCGGGCAAGTCCACGCTGGTGCGCACCATCAACAT
>JAFTBL010000007.1 GCA_017455225.1 Oscillospiraceae bacterium | reverse complement strand
CGTTCACATAGCGGCCGAACTGGCTGTGGATGGGGCCGGGATGGCGATATTCATGCTCCTCATCGAAGGAGGGCACCAGCTTCTGCATGATGTCCAGCAGGTCGTGCTGCAGGAACTCCAGATCGTACTTGTCGATATCGTGGGAGCACTCCTGCACCATCACAGAGCAGGTGGTGTGGTGAGAGGCGATGGTCACCGTGCCGTTCTTCACGCCGGACGCCTGCACGATCTCGATGATCTCCTTGGATACGTCGTGGAAGGTGGGGATCCACCCGCGGGACTGGAGCTCCAGCTCCTTCTGATACACCTTGAATTCCATTTGTCTTTCCTCCTAAAAATCTATCTATTTCAGTAAAAACCGATCAATAACCGACCTTTTCCCAGCACTCGAACGGAGCGGCCAGCTCGTCGCTGATGTACACCTGGGTCTTCTTGGTCTGCAGCATGGAGCTGGGCACCAGCGGGGTCACCGGGCCGTGGGTCACCAGACGGGAGGTCATGCGCTGCCAGGAGGAGAAGGTGCCGTTGGTGGCAAGGGCGTGGACCTCGATGCGCTCCTTGGCGCGCATGACGTCGATGGGGCCGATGGTGGCGGCTCTGGGCGGCACGTTGGCAATGTCGCCGGACTGGCCGAAGGTGCCGTTCAGGGAGTTCTGCATGATGGTCATGGGGTGCAGGGTGACGATCTTGGCCGGCTGGGAGAGCCACTCCTCAATGTCGCCGCTGCCCACAAACTCGGGGATGGGATCGACAAACGCCACGTGACCCGTCCAGCCGGGAGAAGTGGAGATGATGTCGGCGCCGCCCTCGGAAATGTCGTTGATGATCTTGGAGTAGTCGTTGATGTTGGCGTTGGTGGGATAGTGGACGTTCTCCATGGGCATGCGCAGCTTGGGGTCGATCTGATAGTACAGATACTTGATCATGGAGTGCACGAAGCCGGCCTCATAGGTCACAGGGGCGATGTTGCCCTGATCGTCGGCCCACTCGTCCTCGGCGAAGATGTGCACCTTGGAGCAGTCCACACCGAAATAGTTGATCAGCTGAGCCAGCGGGATATAGGTCTCCGGCTCGGGATTGCCCAGGATCATGGTGAAGGTACGGCCGGCCTCGGACGCTGCCTTCAGACGGGAGAACAGCGTGGCGATCAGCACGGGATGGGGGTTCATCATCACCTTCACGTTGAACTCGGGATGCCACCACGGCTCCCGCTGCTCCAGCTCCTTGCCGCTCATCTTGCGCACACGCTCGCACACGGCGCGATCCTGGAAGGGGACGAACGCCGACGGCTGGAAGCTGAACTTGGTAGCGGGATCTACGATAAAGTCTTTCATGCTGTTTTCCTCCTGTTTTTCTTCACAATGTGAATAGTATTCTCTTTCAGCGCGCTTTCATTTGTTTCCTTTTCGCTCCTTTGATGGTACCACAAACCGGCGTTTCTGTCAATGTTCTCCTTGCGAAAAAATGGCGGCAGTGCTATACTTTTCCACAGAAAAAAGAAAACGGAGGCGCGTGCATATGAAAACCTATCTGATCCGCCCCGGCAGCCGCCGGCAGCTGCCGGAAATGGAGGTCGCCGTCATGGATCTGCCCCTGTGGGGCGGCAGCGCCGGCGTGAGCGCGGCGGCCCAGCTGTGCTACGACGATACGGCGCTGTACGTGCGCCTGCAGGCGTCGGAGCGGGAGATCCGGGCGGAGAACACGGAGGTATGGCAGGAGCCCTGCGAGGACAGCTGTCTGGAGTTCTTCTTCTCCCCCATGCCCGGCGATCTGCGGTACTTCAACGTGGAGTTCAACCCCAACGGGCTGATGTTTCTGGGACTGGGCACCGGCATTCCTGATCTGGTTCGGCTGTGGCCCCTGCAGGAGGACGTGTTCCGCTTTGAAAGCCGCCGCACGCAGGGCGGCTGGGAGATTTCCTACGCCATCCCCCACGCCTTTGTGCGCCGCTTCTTCCCGGGCTACGCCCCCGCTGCCGGCGCCGAGCTGCGGGGCAACTTCTACAAGTGCGGCGACAAGACGGCGCAGCCCCACTATCTGGTGTGGAACCCCATTCCGGAGGAAAAGCATACCTTCCACTCCCCCGTGGACTTCGGCAGGCTGATCTTCGGATGACTGTACGGCAAAACGCGCCGGGCGATCACGCCCGGCGCGCTTT
>JAFTBL010000081.1 GCA_017455225.1 Oscillospiraceae bacterium | reverse complement strand
TCTTTTCCACGTAGCTGCGGGCGGTGCGAGCCATCATGCGGCCGTTTTCCAGCACCTCAGCCACGCACGCCGGCACCGCCACGTCCACGCCCTTCATGATCTTCCAGCTGTTGCCGTTGACCGACACGATCACGAAGTTCTCCTCGTTCTTCCGCCCCCGGGGCAGAAACACCGTTTTCATCTCCTGTGCGGTTTTTTTCATCATTCCGCTCCTCTCCCTTCTCGTTTCCATGGTGTAAAGTAGTTTTGCCTGTCAGCATCCGGAAAAGGGGCGCCCGAAGCGAGCTTCTCCGGGCGCCCCGAAGCGTCAGTTGGCCTTGTCCTGATCGGAATAGGAGCTGCCGCATTCCACGCGCACCATGTACTCGTCGTACAAAATGGCGGCGGCGTGCACGCCCTTCCAGCCCACGCTGGAGCGCTGATCCAGCGGATCGGCGGTGCCGGAGGAGCCGCGGGGCTTGACGATGACCTCGGTGGCCTCGCTCAGGTCCACCACGCCGTAAGCGCCCTTGCCCAAAAACAGGCAGCCGTACACCGCGCAGCCGTCCTTGCCGCCCTCGCCGGGGTAGATAACGGCGTTGTCGGCAGCGGTGACCGCCTCGGACACGGTCAGGGCGGAGGCGGTGTTGGCGGTGATCTTCACCCGCTTGCCGCCGATGAGGACGTAGCGCCCCACCAGCGCGCCGGAGGCCACGGTGCCGCCGTCAAAGTTCACGGCGGTGGCGCTGCTGACGGCGCCGTTCACGCTGAGCGTGCGGCTGTCGGAGGCCAGATCCTCGCCCCGGAAGATCTTGGCCTCGGTGGTCTCCACGAAGCGCACGCCGTGGAGCTCGCCGATCTCGCCGGAAAACAGCTCCCGGGCGGCGGCGTACTGGTGGGCGGCAATCCACGCGCTGTCCTGGCGCAGGTCGAAGGCCACGCTGGGGTGGATGATGCAGACGTACTTGCCGTCGTAGGTGGGGGCGTTCATCTTCTTCAGCGCCATGGCGGCCTTGGCCCCCAGCTCGCTGGTCAGCTTGCACCCGGCGGTCAGGGCGGCGCGGCTGGTGATGGCGTTGCCGTCGCCGTCGGGGGCGTAGATCACCTGATTGCCCTGCTGGATCTCGTTGCGGGTCACGGTATCCAGCGTCAGACCCATGTTGGCGCCGTGGCGGTCGGTGATCTCCAGCACCACGTCATCAATGGCGGTCAGATCCAGCAGGTCGGACACAGTGGTGTAGTCGCCGTACTGGGACAGCTCCTTGGTGATATAGCTGACGGTGATGCCGCTGCCGTCGGGGGTGACCCCCTCGGTCAGAGGCGTGAGCGCCTTGTCAAAGGTGCCGAACTTGCGCCATTCCACCGTCTTGCCGCCGCCGGCAGGCAGAGGCTTGGCGGCGGCGAACTGGTTGTGCACCAGCTGGGGTCTGGCGTTTTCCAGCAGCTCCATGCCGTAGTAGGTCTTCATCTCCGGGGTGAGAGACCCGGTGGTCTGGGTGTTGGCGTCGGCAAAGAGCTGCAGGTCGTACTTACATTCGTTCATTCGATTTTCTCCTTTCCATGTATGCATATGTCCTCCGGCGGCAAGGACGGGATACGCCCGGCGATCTCTTCCGTGGCAGGTCACGACCCCCTCTATTTCCACGCGCCCGCAGGCGCGAACGGACGCAGTCTCAAAAGCGGATCTTCTCTCCGCTCATGACCCGGCGGCGGATGTCCGCCAGCTCCCGGGAGGTCAGCTTCCGGGGATCGGCGTGGCTGACGGCGCCGCTGCCGCCGCCGTTTTCTGCCACGCGGCCGCCGCTGGCAATGGCCTGCACCGTCCGGCGGGTCGCCCGGTCGGCGGCGTAGGCCATGGCGCGGCGCAGCAGCTCCTGATGATGCACCGCCTCGTAAGCGGTACGGCCGTCCACACCGGCCTGCACCAGTTGCAAAAAGCGGGGATCCTCCGCCTCGCGCACCGGATCGTACTCCGGATAGATCGCCGCCACCTCCTCCCGGCCGAGCGCCAGCTGCTCCGCCGAGCGGAGCTGTGCCAGCTCCCGCTCCTCCGCCTGCTGCTGCAGGTTCTCGTTCTCCTGCCGCAGCTTCTTCAGCCGGGCGCCCAGAATCTTCTGCACCCGCCGGTCAAAGGCGTCCTTGTACTGCCCCCGGATCAGCTGCTCAAAGGCGTCCTCCGCCGGCTGCTCCGGGGCGGCGCTCTCCTGCTGTGCCTGCTGCTGTTCCATCTTTTCCTCGTCCATACTCATTCCTCCATTTTCACCCATGCGCCGTATTGCGACGCCAACTGTTCCAATCCGCAGCGCACCACCGCCATCGCCTCCTCCGCGTCGCCTGCGGCGGCCACGTCCACGTAGCCGGGGCGGATGGTCAGCTCCCGGATCCGGTCCTTCTGCCGCAGCGTGCCGATCAGCGCGTACACCAGCGCCGAGGCCGCCGCGCACACCACGTCCTCGCCCGGCTTGCCGTAGCCGGCGTGGCCCCGCACCGTCAGGCGGCTGCCGTCCATCTTCACGCAGATCATCGGGGCCTCACCGCCTCCCTCGTCCTCTGGCGCTGCCGCTCCACGGGCCGGGGCGCCGCCCCGGCGTCAGGCGATGCAGGCGCCTGTTCCGTTGTGCCGGACTCCTGCGGCAGAAGCTCTGTCAAGTGAGTTTCCTTTACATCATCAACCACTGCCGCCAGCTGCCCGAGCTGCTGCTGCAGCGAGAGCACCTGCTGCTGCAGCGTGCGGC
>JAFTBL010000080.1 GCA_017455225.1 Oscillospiraceae bacterium | reverse complement strand
GCGCAGAGCTACTACGGCATCCGGGACGTGCGGCGGATCGGGGCAGCGGGGCTGGATCTGGACGGGGCCGACGTGCGCACCATCATGGCTTCGGCGGAGGCCGCCCTGTCAGACATGGACCCGGTGTAAAAGCTCCGGCTTGCGCCGTCACGCCAGCAGCTTCAAACTGGCTACGCCCAGCACGATCAGGACAATACAGCCTGCCTGCGGCAGCGACAGGGTCTCCCGGAACAGCAGCGCACCCAGCAGCGCCGTGCCCACGATGCCGAAGCCCGTCCACATGGCATAGGCCGTGCCCAGCGGCAGCTTTTTCAGCGCCATGGCCAGAAATACGGCGCTGGCGATATACCCCAGCGCGGTGATCGCGCTGGGCAGCAGACGGGTGAAGCCCTCTGCGTATTTCATGGCCACCGCCCACGTGACCTCGAACACCCCGGCCAACAGCAAAGCGATCCATTCCATAAAAAAGTCCCTCCCTGAAAAATATGAGCCGGCATCCACGTCTGCAATGGCCTGACGACGTGGATCCCGGCAGTTTTGTTACCCGGCGGCAACACCTGTATTTGATCGACACGACTATATCACTTCGCCGCACCGGCTGTCAAGCGGGCGCAGGAAGCATTTGACATCCCGCGCGCCCCACGCTACAATAGAAAAAAACGAACGGGAGGCTGACCATGGAGCGACAGAATGTGCCCATCGGGCCGGAGGATTACGCCGAGCCCCGGTGCCTTTTGTGCGACGAGCCCTACGGCGCCGCGCCGGCGGTGAAGCCGGTGCCCCAGCAGCGCATCATTGAAAAAATGAACGACTACATGAGCCGCCGGGACTACGCCGGCGCCGAGCGGCACCTGCTCTATTGGCTGGCCGAGGCCCGGCTGGGCGGCGACAAGCGGGGCGAGCTGCTGCTGCAGAACGAGCTGGTGGGGCACTACCGCAAGGTGGGCGACCGGGAGAAGGCTCTGACTGCCGCTGACGCGGCGCTGCGGCTGCTGGACGAGCTGGATTTCGGCGGTACCATCAGCTCCGGCACCACCTGCACCAACGTGGCCACTGCTTGCAACGCGTTCGGAGAGAACGAGCGGGCGCTGGCTCTGTTTGAAAAGGCACGGCAGGTGTACGAGTCTCATCCGCGCACCGCGCCGGAGCTGCTGGGCGGACTGTACAACAACATGGCGCTGACCTGCGCCGCGCTGGGACGGTACGACGAGGCGCTGGGTCTGTACGACAAGGCCATGACGCAGATGGCCAAGGTACCCGGCGGCGTGCTGGAGCAGGCCATCACCTGCCTGAACATGGCCAACACGGTGGAGGCGCAGACCGGTATGGAGCAGGGCGAGGGGCAGATCTTTGCGCTGGTGGAACGGGCATATGAGCTGCTGAACGACCCCTCCGCCCCCCGGGACGGGTATTACGCCTTCGTGTGTGAAAAGTGCGCGCCCTCCTTCTCCTATTACGGCTATTTTCTGGCGGCGCAGGAGCTGACAAAACGTGCGGAGGAGATCTATGAACGGCCTTGAACTGTCCCGGGCTTATTTTGTCTGTTATGGACTGCCCATGTAGCAGGAGCAGTTCCCCGACCTGCTGCCCCATCTGGCGGCAGGGCTGGTGGGCGGCGGTTCCGAGTGCTTCGGTTACGACGACGAGGTGTCCCGCGACCACGATTACGAGGCGGGCTTTTGCCTGTTTTTGCCCGGAGAGGACGTGATCGACCGGCGCAGCGCCTTTTTGCTGGAGCGGGCTTACGCCAAGCTGCCCAAGGAGTTCATGGGCGTGCGGCGGGACGCGCTGCAGCCGGTGGGCGGCCCCCGGCGGGGCGTGCTGCGCATCGGCGATTTTTTCGAGGGCAAGGTGGGCGCGGCGGACGGCGTGCTGACGCTGGGTCAATGGCTGGCCGTGCCGGAGCAGTCGCTGGCGGAGTGCGTCAACGGCGCGGTGTTTTTTGACAACGAGGGGACGCTGACCGCCATCCGGCAGGCGCTGGCGTTTTTCCCGGAGGACGTGCGGCGCAAGAAGCTGGCGGGGCACCTGCTGCTGATGGCACAGGCGGGGCAGTACAACTATCGCCGGTGCCTTCTCCACGGCGAGCAGGCGGCGGCGCAGCTGGCGGTGTGCGCCTTTGTCAAGAGCGCCATGGCGGCGGTGTTTTTGCTGAACCGGACGTATCAGCCCTATTACAAGTGGAGCTTCCGCGCCATGCGGGCGCTGCCCAGGCTGGCCATGACAGCGGAGCTGCTGGAATACCTGCTGACCAGCGACAACGGCGAGGAGCAGGCGGAGGAGAAATACAACGTGATCGAAGGCATCGCCGCCGACGTGATCGACGAGTTGATGGAGCAGGGGCTGACCAAGGCCGTGTGCGGCGATCTGGAAAAGCACGCCTATTCGGTGAACGACGGCGTGGAGGACGCCTCGCTGCGCAACGCCCACGTGCTGGCGGCGGCGGAATGAAAAGGAGGAGCGGAGCATGCAGATACACGGCTTGCAGAAGATGACGCTGCTGGACTTCCCGGGACGGGTGGCCTGCACGGTGTTTCTGGGCGGGTGCGATTACCGCTGCCCCTTCTGCCACAACTACGAGCTGATCGACGGCACCGCCGAGCCCGTGATGGACGAGGAGGAGCTGCTGTCATTCCTGGAAAAGCGGACGGGGCTGCTGGACGGCGTGGCCGTCACCGGCGGAGAGCCCTGCCTTCACGCCGGGCTGTCGGCGCTGCTGAAGAGGATCCGGACGCTGGGCTACGCGGTGAAGCTGGACACCAACGGCTGCCACCCGGCGCTGCTGGAGGAGATCCTGCGGCAGGGGCTTGCCGACTACGTGGCCATGGACGTGAAGAACAGCCCCGCCAAATACGCCGCCACCTGCGGCGTGGAGCAGGTGGATCTGGACGCCATCCGCCGCAGCATCCACCTGTTGCGCACCCTCGCCCCGGACTACGAGTTCCGCACCACCGTGGTCAAGGAGCTGCACGAGGAGGCGGATTTCACCGCCATCGGCGAGATGATCGCCGGCGCGAGGCGCTATTTTCTCCAGTGCTTCACCGACCGGGACAGCGTGCCCTACGGCGGGCTCCACGCCCCGTCGGCACAGGAGCTGCAGCGGTTTGCGGCCGCGGCGCGGCGGTTCGTGCCGGATACACAGCTCCGGGGCGTGGACGTGTAAACCACAATATGTTGTGGCTAACTTTTTATTTTTTTCAAAGATATTGCGTTTTTTCGCTTGACTAATACTCCCCCCGATGATAGAATAACCGTACACGGTTTTTTCGGTCGATGTGTGTCGAACCGAATGCGGATATTCTACCGGTAGGGGGGAGTTTTTCTCATGTATCAGGTCATCAAGAGAGACGGAAAGGTCGTCGATTTCCACATCGATAAGATCAGCGGCGCCATCACCAAGGCCTTTGAGGCGCTGAACAAGCAGTATCACCCCAGCGTGATCGACCTGATCGCGCTGCACGTCACCTCCGACTTTGAAAGCAAGATCAAGGACGGCGCCGTGGCGGTGGAGGACATTCAGGACAGCGTGGAGAAGGTGCTGTCCGAGTCCGGCTACGCCGACGTGGCTAAGGCCTACATCCTGTACCGCCGTCAGCGGGAGAAGGTGCGCAACATCAACTCCACCCTGCTCAACTACAAGGACTTGGTGGACAACTATCTGAAGATCAACGACTGGCGCGTGAAGGAGAACTCCACCGTGACTTATTCGGTGGGCGGACTGATCCTGTCCAACTCCGGCGCCATCACCGCCAACTACTGGCTCAGCGAGGTCTATGACGACGAGATCGCCGAGGCGCACCGCAGCGCCGCCATCCACCTGCACGACCTGAGCATGCTCACCGGCTACTGCGCCGGCTGG
>JAFTBL010000079.1 GCA_017455225.1 Oscillospiraceae bacterium | reverse complement strand
GGGAAGGGCTGGCGGTAGACCATGCTGTCCGGCAGGCCCAGCGCGACGCCGCAGGCGCGGACCTCGTCCTTGAACAGCATCTTCAGCGGCTCGACCAGCTCGAACTTCAGGTCGTCGGGCAGGCCGCCCACGTTGTGGTGCGCCTTCACGCCGTCAGACTCCAGAATGTCGGGATAGATGGTGCCCTGTGCCAGAAAGTCGATGCCCTCCAGCTTCCGGGCCTCCTCCTCGAACACGCGGATGAATTCCGCGCCGATGATCTTGCGCTTGGTTTCCGGATCGCTGACGCCCGCCAGCTTGTCCAGAAAACGATCCACCGCGTCCACGTAGATCAGATTGGCGTTCATCTGGTTGCGGAACACCTCGATCACCTGCTCCGGCTCGCCCTGCCGCAGAAGGCCGTGGTTCACGTGCACGCAGGTCAACTGCTTGCCCACCGCCTTGATCAGCAGCGCCGCCACCACAGAGCTGTCCACGCCGCCGGAGAGCGCCAGCAGCACCTTCTTCGTGCCGATCTGAGCCCGCAGGGCGGCGACCTGCTCGTTGATGAACGCCTGCGCCAGCGCAGGGGTGTTGATCCGCGCCATGGATTCGGGACGTTTGTTGTCTGCCATAGTGATACCTCCAAACAGAGTTATAATTACGCTGTCAATTATACATTCGGCGGAAGGAAATAGCAAGAAAAAATGGAGACGCACCCGACGGGCGATGCGGTAAACGTGCTGCCGGAGAACAAATTTCCTCTTGCGCAGAAAGGAGAATTATATTATAATAAAAGCATATTTTAGTAAAAATGTGATATATCCGAAACTGTTTGCGTTTCGTTTGGAAAAACGCGTGTTTCGATACCCGCTGAATGAAAGCAGGAGGTCACCCGTATGAAGAAGAGAGCTCTGTCCATTTTCATCGCCTTGTCCATACTCTTTTCCGGCCTTGTGCCCGTCGGTGCCTATGCGGCGACAGCCGATACGGATATCGGCTCGTGGGAGGAGCTGCTGGCGTTTGCCTCGACGGTCAACGGCGGCGACAGCTACGCCGGCAAGACGGTGCGCCTGACGGCGGACGTTGCGGCCCCGTCCGGCGCCGAATGGAGCGGCATCAACGGCTTTGCCGGCACCTTCGACGGGCAGGGTCATACGGTATCCGGCCTGCGAATGAACAACGCGGCGGAGAGCGGCACAGGCTTTTTCAACACCACCGCCGCCGGCGCGACGATCCGCGATCTCGCCATTGCGGACAGCAGCTTCACCGGCGCCGCCCGCACCGGCGCGCTGGTGGGCGACGTTACCGGCGCTCTGTCGGTCAGCGGCGTATGGGTGAAGGATGACGTGACTCTGGAATCCAGCGCCCGCCTGGGTGGTCTGATCGGCAACACATCGGCCAACGTGTCGCTGTCCAACTGCGCCGTGGACGCGGATCTGGCCATCACCGCCGTGGGCGGCTGGGCATACGGCTATGCCGGCGGCATGATCGGCTGGGTGCATTCCGGCGCCGCCGCCACCATCACCGGCTGCGCTTACGTCGGCAAGCTCACCCGCACCGGCGGCGACTTTTTCGGCGGCATGGTAGGCCATGTTTACGGCAACGCCAGCCGGCACGGCACCGTGACGGTGCAGACCTCCGTGGCGGCGCCGGATCTGAGCGGCGTGGGCGGCCACGCGGGCGGCTTCGTGGGCGGCTCTCAGGCGGAGAGTTACGTGGATCTGCAGATCGTCAACGACTACAGCGGCGTTGCCGCCATCGTTGGCGATGGGCTGAGCGAGCGCATCCTCACGGAGTCTCCCAACTACTGGACGCCCGCCTCCTCCGTAAACGGCAACACCCGCTGGGTGGCCTTTCCCGCCCAGCTGCGGGGTTTTGCGCTGGCCAGCAGAAGCTATAATTTTGCCGGGCGCACACTGCTGATGACCCGGGATCTGGACCTGTCCTTCTGGGGCGACTGGCCCATGCTGGGCTCGCCGGATCGCGGTTTTGCCGGCACGTTTGACGGCGGGAATTTCGCGGTGTCCGGCCTGACCGTGACCATCGACAGCGAAACGGATGTTTCCACCGGCTTTGTCTCGCTGCTGGACGGCACGCTGCGGAACCTGACCATCCGCGCCTCCGGCTTCGTCAACAACACGTCTTTCACCGGCGCGGCGGTGGGCCGGGTCCGCAACAGTGCCAAGGTGCGGAACGTACATATTGCCTCCGACGTGCTGGTGCAGGGCTTCCAGCAGGTGGGCGGCGTGGTCGGCAAGATGAACGGCACACAGGCCGGCTGCACCGTGGAGAATTGCTGGAGCGAGGCCAATGTGAAGCTGGCGCCCGGAGGCATGACGCTTTCCTGCGCCGCCGGCGGCGTGGTGGGCATGGCCCAGCACCCCAACCCGGTGATCGCCCATTGCCTCTTCACCGGCACTCTGGACTCCGGTGTAGGCGTCGGCGGCGGCATCCTGGGCGGCACCATGGATTCCGGTGTGAAGACCCACGTGAAGATCAGCGACTGCGTCAGCACCGGTACGCTGCAGGGCGACGTTGTCGGCACCATTCTGGGCGCCTTTGACAACGCCCAGACATCCGACGATCCGGCGTCACCGTCCTTCCCCCAGACGTACAGCATCCTCAACTGCTACGGGGTGGGGGAGAAGGTGGTCGGCGCCCTGACCGTTCCCTTCGGCCGCTTTGACGACGATTGGACGGAGAACTCTGCGGCGTATCCCGATGCCGAGAAGCTGTACGGCGGCGCCTGCCGCGCGCTGAACGGCGCATACTGGGTGTTCCGCACAGATGGCGCACCCGCGCTGAAATCGTTCAGCACCGCTCCGGCATATGAGGAGATCTCCGACGCGGCGTCCCTGCTGGCATTTGCCGCGGCGGTCAACGGCGGCGACAGCTACGCCGGCAAGACGGTGCGCCTGACGGCGGATATCGCCGACGTGGGCGCGTGGAGCGGTGTGAACGGCTTTGCCGGCACCTTTGAAGGCGGCGGCCACACTGTGTCCGGGTTGACCGTCAGCTCTGACGCCGAGACCGGCGCCGGCTTCTTCAACACTACCGCCGCCGGCGCGGTGATCCGTGATCTGACCATTGCAAACAGCACCTTTACCGCCCCGGCCCGCGCAGGCGCGCTGGTGGGCAGCGCTGCCGGCTCTCTGACGGCATCCAACGTCCGCGTGAGCGGCGACGTGACCGTTACCTCCGCCGCCCGGCTGGGCGGACTGGTCGGCAATACCGAGGGCGGCGCCGTCGTGTCGCTGGAGAACTGTTCCTCTCAGGCAAGCCTCACCGTTTCCGGCAGCACCGTCTATGGCTATGCCGGCGGTCTGGTGGGCTGGGTGCACGCGGGCGCTTCCGTTACCGCTGCCGGCTGCCTGTACGCAGGCGCCGTCACTGCCTCCGGCGGCTCTTATTACGGCGGTATCGCGGGACATATCCACGGCAATGAAGGCAGCCACGGCAGTGTGACGGTGCAAAGCTCCGTGGCTCTGCCGGAGTTGAGCGGCGCGGCAGGCCGCAAGGGAGGCTTTGTGGGCGGCGCACAGGCGCCGGACTATGTGGACGTCACGCTGATCAACAGCTACAGCGGTTATTCCCCCGCGGTGGATACGAGCGTTGCAGGGCGCATCGTCAACGATTCGCCCACCTATTGGACGCCTGCTGCTGCCAACGGCGCCGTGTGCGCCGTCGGCTACGAGGCGCAGCTGTACGGTTTGGCGCTGGCCAGCAAAAGCGATAATTTCAGCGGCCTCACACTGACTCTGAGCCGGGACATGGATCTTGCCGACCGGGGCGAATGGCCGGTGCTGGGCTCGGCGGATCGCGCTTTCGCCGGCACCTTTGACGGCGGCGGACACACGATTTCCGGCCTGTCCGTCTCACTGGACGACGGCAGCAGCGACAGTACCGTGCTGCGTGCCGGCTTCATAGGCGATCTGTCCGGCACGGTGCGGGATCTGACCATCAGCGAGAGCAGCTTTATCTGCGCCGCTCATTTTGCCGGCGGCGTGGCGGGCCGTGTGATGGGCGGCACGGTGCAGAACGTCCGCGTTAGTGATACGGTATACGTGCAATCCGAACATCAGGTGGGCGGCATCGCCGGCTCCCTGAATTTTGGCGGCACCATCAGCGGCTGCCTCTCGCAGGCTCGCGTGGTGCAGACCGGCAACAGCTATGATCCCGGCGGCATCGTGGGTACGGTACGGCATACGGGCAACACGGTGGCCCACTGCCTGTTTTCCGGCGCCCTTCGCGGCGCTGACGACAGTGGCTGTGCCGGCGGCCTGGTAGGCTGGGTGCCCGCCACTGTGAACGTTGCGATCACCGATTGCGTCAGCACCGGCACCTACACCGGCGCCTCCCGCTACGGCGGCGCCATCGGCTGCAACGACGGCAGCTATACCATCACCAACTGCTTCGTCTCCCATGCCGCTCGGTACGTGGGCAGCGAGGATCCCGGCACTGCCACAGGCAGCGCGTTCTATCCTTCGGCATGGCAGCTGAAGGGCACCGGTGCCTGTGCCGGCTTGAGCGGTGAATATTGGATGCTGTCGGAAAACGCGGTGCCGGCTCTCAAGGCGTATACCACCGTGCCGGGTATTGCGGAAACGCCGCTGATGTCCCGGGAAACTTTGGCTGATATGCCGGCGGCCGACGCCAACGACGTGGAGCAGTATACGCTGGACGGCATGCCCTATCTGGGCGTTTACAGCCGCCACTAT
>JAFTBL010000078.1 GCA_017455225.1 Oscillospiraceae bacterium | reverse complement strand
CGCTGCAGCGCGCCAACGTGAAAACGCTGCCCTATCCCGGCGTCCCCACCGATATGCAGCCCCAGATCACGGTGGCTCTTTCACTGGCGCAGGGCACCAGCATGGTCACCGAGGGCGTGTGGGACAATCGCTTCAAATACGTGGGCGAGCTGAAGCGGCTGGGCGCTCAGATCCAGGTGGACGGCAAGGTGGCCGTGGTGGAGGGCGTGTCCGGCCTGACCGGCGCACCCATTCAAGCCTGCGACCTGCGGGCCGGCGCGGCGCTGGTGATCGCGGGGCTGGCCGCCTCCGGCACCACCCACCTGGGCAACGTGCAGTATATCGAGCGGGGCTATGAGAACATGGTGGGCAAGCTGCGCTCGCTGGGCGCCGACATCGAGGTGGTGGAGGTCGAGCCTCCTGCCAAGACCGAGCCGAACGTAGGCTGAATAAACGCTGAGGCGTTCGCCCGACTCAACCGGGCGAACGCCCTATTTTGATATACAAGGAGAATTCTCTCTTGATCACGTTACATACCATTGCCAGCGGCTCGGAGGGCAACTGCCTGCTGCTGGAGGCGGACGGCACCCGCCTGCTGCTGGACGCCGGCATCTCCTGCAGGCGCATCTGCGCCGCGCTGGACGAGCTGGGGCTGTCCGCCCGGGAGCTGGATGCCGTGCTCATCACCCATGCTCACAGCGACCACACGGCGGGGCTTGACACCCTCTGCCGCCGGTTCGACGTGCCGCTGTACGCCAGCGCCCCCACCGCGCGGCAGATCTGCTATCGCACGGCCGGACTGGACAGGCGCATCATCCCCGTGGCGCCGGGCGACCGGTTTTCCGTGGGCGCGGCGGAGATCACCGTCTTCCCCCTGTCCCACGACGCCGCCGGCGCGGTGGACTACCGGGTGGACTGCGGCGGCGCCTCCTTCGGCGCGCTGACCGACACCGGCGTGGTCACCGACGAGGCACGCTCGGCGCTGGAGGGCGTATCGCTGCTGCTGCTGGAGAGCAATCACGACGTGGAGCTGCTGCGCAGCGGCCCCTACCCCTATCCCCTGAAGGAGCGGATCCTCAGCGCGCAGGGGCACCTGTGCAACGCGGACGCCGCCGCCTTTGCCGCCCACATGGCCCGCTGCGGCACGCGGCAGTTCGTGCTGGCCCATTTGAGCAAGGAGAACAACACACCGGTGCTGGCGCTGGAGGCGGTATGCGCCGCGCTGGAGGGCACCGGCGCGGCAGTGGACGTGGCGCCCCGCGGCGCGGTGAGCCGGGCATATACGGCGGAGGCGGCGATATGCAAAAGATAACGGTGCTGTGCGTGGGCAAGCTGAAGGAGCCCTTCTACATCGACGCGGCGGCGGAGTATGAAAAGCGGCTGCGCCGCAGCTGCGAGCTGACGGTGACGGAGCTGCCGGAGCAGCGGCTGCCGGAGGATCCCTCCCCCGCTCAGATCCGGCAGGCACTGGCGCTGGAGGCGGAGGCCATCCGCGTCCGGATCCCCCGGGGCGCCTTCGTGACGGCGCTGTGCGTGGAGGGCAAGACCTGCACCAGCGAGGAGCTGGCCCGGTCGCTCTCGGAGCTGGCGGTGACGGGGCAGGGGCACGCGGTGTTTTTGATCGGCGGCAGCTTCGGGCTGGACGAGGCGCTGAAGCGTGAGTCGCAGCGGCGGCTGTCCATGTCGCCCATGACCTTCCCCCACCACATGGCGCGCATCATGCTGCTGGAGCAGCTTTACCGGGCATATCAGATCCAGAGCGGCACCCGATATCATAAATGACGATTTACATTTGAAAAGGAGGTATCTCCCATGGATATCAGCAAATGGGTCTTCTCCCCCGACGTGCCGGACTGGCCCGTGGACGGCAAGGGCGAAAAGGAGCGGGCGGTGGCGCTGCGGCACACCTTTGACGACCCCATCAACGTGAATATGATCATCTCCCTGCTGTCTGCTTACGGCATTCCCAGCTTCCCCTACTACCCCGGCGAGGGCGGAGCCGGCAAGGTGATCAACGGCTTTTCCGGCTTCGGCACCACGCTGTACGTGCCGGAGAGCCTGCATGACGAGGCCGCGGCGCTGCTGGCGGCGGAGATCGTAGAAAACGAGGAGGAATGAACGAGATGGACTATCGCCGTGAATACGAAAAGTGGCTGCAAAGCCCCGCTATCACCGAAACCGAGCGCGAGGAGCTTCGCGCCATCGCAGGCGATGAAAAGGAGATCGAGAGCCGGTTCTTCGCGCCGCTGGAGTTCGGCACCGCCGGACTGCGGGGCACCATGAAGATGGGGCTGCACCAGATGAACGTGTACGTGATCCGCTGGGCGACGCAGGGCTTTGCCCAGATCATCGCCGCCGAGGGCGAGGAGGCAAAGCGCCGGGGCGTGGCCATCTGCATGGACTGCCGCAACCACTCCATGGAGTTTGCCAGAGCCGCCGCCGCCGTGTGCGCCGCCAACGGCATCCACGTGCGCATTTTCGAGAGTCTGCGCCCCACGCCGGAGCTGAGCTTCGCCGTGCGGCACTACGGCTGTCAGGCCGGCATCAACGTCACCGCCAGCCACAATCCCAAGGAATACAACGGCTACAAGGTCTACTGGGCCGACGGCGCCCAGCTGCCGCCCCGGCACGCCGACGCCATCGCCAAGGCGCTGGAGTCCATCGACATCTTCACCGGCGTGAAGACCATGGACTTTGACGAGGCCGTGGCGCAGGGTCTGATCCAGTGGATGGGCGCGGAGACAGACGAGGCGTTCATGGCGGAAGTCACCGCCATGATCAGCGACCGGGCCTCCGTTGCCGCCGTGGAGGACACCTTCAAAATGGTCTACACTCCCTTCCACGGCTGCGGCCACATTCTGGTACCCCGGGCGCTGCGGGAGCTGGGCGTGAAGCACCTGTACTGCGTGGAGGAGCAGATGGTCATCGACGGCGACTTCCCCACGGTGGTCTCCCCCAACCCGGAAAACCCGGAGGGCTTCTATCTGGCCATCGCACTGGCGGACAAGGTGGGCGCCGACTTCATCCTCGGCACCGACCCGGACAGCGACCGGGTGGGCATCATGGTGCGCGCCAAGGACGGCTCCTTTATCCCCGTTACCGGCAACCAGACCGGCGTACTGCTGGCAGACTACCTCATCGGCGCGCTGCGGCGGGCCGGCACCATGCCGGAAAAGCCGGTGCTGCTCAAGACCATCGTCACCACGGAGATGGCGCGGAGGGTGGCCGAGGAGAACGGCGTGACCTGCTGCGACACCTTTACCGGCTTCAAGTTCATGGCGGAGAAAAAGAACGCGCTGGAAACCTCCGGCGAGGGCAAGGTGATCCTGTCCTATGAGGAGAGCTACGGCTATATGCTGGGCGTCTACGTGCGGGACAAGG
>JAFTBL010000077.1 GCA_017455225.1 Oscillospiraceae bacterium | reverse complement strand
CACCGCTACGAACACCAGCAGCGCGCCCTTGATAAGCCCCAGCGCGGCGCCGCCCACGGTGTTCAGCGTCTTGAGACCGGGCAGCTCCGTGGCAAGGTCCAGTGCCTTCACCACCAGGCGCAGCACCAGCAGCAAGATCAAAAACGCCGCCACATACACCGCGGCGTAGGCCACCGACCGGGCCACGCTGTCCGTGACTGCCGCCAGCATGGTGCGCCCCTGCTGCGCCACCTGCTCGGTCACGGAGCGGGTGGCCTCCTCCAGCGCCGTGCCGGAAAAACCAAACCGCTCCAGCAAGCTGCCGGGCGAGGCCGCCTCGTGCCCCTGCAGCGCAGCGTCGATCCTGCCCTGCAGCAGGGGACGCAGCCACGACGCCACGGGGTCGGCAAAGGTCTTGGCCGCCCAGCCGGCGCCGAAAAAGGACACCACGATGACCGCCACGCCCGCCAGCGCCTGCAAAAGGCCCTGTTTGGCTCCTATGATCAGCAGTATCAGCAATACCGCCGCGATGATGATATCAGCCGCCACGTTATATCCCTCCTTAAGGCAAGTAAAGGCTGGCGCTGCCCATGCCCGCCAGCAGCGCCGATCCGTCGCTGCGCACCATGACCTGCTTGGCAGCGCTGACCTCCTGCAGTACGGCGCACTCGCGCAGCTGCCGGTCGTAGATGGTCATATGGTCGCTGTACAGTACCGCCACGTAACGCCCGGCGGCAGACAGATCCAGCACGTCGCTGTTGACCTCCAGCGTGGCCAGCTCACGGCCGGCTTCGTCCACCGTCACCAGCCGGCACTGGCTGCCGGATTTATAATGCCCCAGCAGCAGCGCCGCGTATCCGTCGCCCTGCATGGTGCAGCGGCGCAGCGAATCGCCGCCGAAGGAGAAGCTGCCCTCCTCCGCGCCGGAGGCGGTGGTGAAATACAGCCCGTCCTCCGCCACGGCGCAAATGCTCTTGCCCACGGCACCCAGCTCCAGCACCGCGCCGCCGGTAAGCTCCAGCTGGCCGATGGGGTCGGTGCCGCTGGTGCGATAGCTGACCAGACGGTTGGAAAACACGCCGTCCACCTGCCCCAGCGTCACCGCCGTCACCGTGCGGCCGTCCCGTCCGGGCGCCGCCGTCATCACAAACCGGTCGGCGGAGCGGAAGGCGAACACCGGCTCTCCGTCGGCGCCGTAGACCGTGACGGCGGCCTTGCAGCCGCTGCCGTTGGCCGTCAGCGCCAGCACACCGGAGCCGTTGACATGGGCGGAGATGATCTCCCCCTCCGAGGCGACGTGGTAGGCAAAGCCCTTGCCGCTGAGCACGTATACGTCCGTGCCGCCCACCTCGTACACGGCGGCCCAGTTGCCGTCGGAGGACACCGCGCAGCTGTGGAAGCAGATGCTCTCCTCATAGCGCAGGGCGCCGTCCGCGCCCAGCAGCCGGATCTGGTTGGGCGAGGCGATCAGCAGCGAGCCCTCCAGCGCGGCGAAGGTGCTGCTGCGGTCGGCCGCGTACTCATAGAGCCGGGCACAGCCGCTTTCATCCTTCTCCGCTCTGGCGTACAGGATGCTGCGGCGCAGCCCGTCAAAGCTGTCCGCGTCCCACAGCACCGCCGTCAGCACGGCGCCCACCGCCAGCACGGCCAGCAGAATCAGGATCCACCATTTTTTCTTTTTCGGGCGTTCCACCCGCTTGGGCGCCTCCTCCTGAGGGTTGCCCGCGTCAAACGTCATCTTAGCCATTGAGCCGTTCATCCTCATACCACACGTGTGTCAGGTACAGTCCGCCGGGGGGCGCCGTAGGCCCTGCCAGCGTCCGGTTGCCGGAGGCAAGAATGGCGGGGATCTCCTCCGGCTCCAGCTTCCCCTCCGCCGCATAGAGCACGGTGCCGGTGATGGCCCGTACCATGTTATACAAAAATCCGTTGGCGCATACCTTCAGCTCCAGCAGCTCGCCCTTCCGCTCCACCCGGCAGTAGTAGACGGTGCGGACGGTGCTCT
>JAFTBL010000076.1 GCA_017455225.1 Oscillospiraceae bacterium | reverse complement strand
TGTATGGGGTGCCGGTGCCCAGGTTGAAGACCTCCGCGCCGGTGTTGCCTTTGGCATATTCCAGAGCCTTCACGTGGCCCTCGGCCAGGTCCATGACGTGGATGTAGTCCCGGCGGCAAGTGCCGTCCGGCGTGTCGTAGTCATCACCGAAGACGGTCAGCTGGGGACGCTTGCCCACGGCCACCTGGGTGATGAAGGGCATCAGGTTATTGGGAATGCCCTGAGGATCTTCGCCGATGAGACCGCTCTCGTGGGCGCCCACCGGGTTGAAGTACCGCAGGCAGACCACGGACAGTTCCGGATCGGCCACGCAGGCGTCGGAGAGGATCTGCTCGATCATGGACTTGGTCCAGCCGTAGGGGTTGGTGCAGTTGCCCCGGGGCATGTCCTCCGTGTAGGGCACGGGATTCTCCGCACCGTACACCGTGGCGGAGGAACTGAAGATCAGCTTTTTGACGCCGTGGGCGGCCATGGTTTCCAGCAGGGTGAGAGTGGTGTCCAGGTTGTTGCGGTAGTAGGCCACGGGCTTCTGCACGGACTCGCCCACGGCCTTGAAGCCGGCGAAATGGATGACGGCGTCGATGGCATTCTCGCGGAACACCCGCTCCAGGGCCTCCCGGTCGGCGATGTCGATCCGATAGAACACGGGGCGGCGGCCGGCGATGCGCTCCAGCCGGTCGATCACGTCGGCCCGGGCGTTGGACAGATCGTCGACGATGACCACCCGGTCGCCCTGTGCCAGCAGCTCAGCCGCCACGTGGGAGCCGATGAACCCGGCGCCGCCGGGAAGAAGAACGGTTTTAGACATGGAAAAGACCTCCTGTATGATCATTGTTTCTGTGGTTGACGGGGAACGAACCACCGGTATTTTGCCAGAAGGGGACGGGTCAAAAAGCCCAGCGGATCGCGCCCCTCGCGCTGCAGCCGCCGGCGCAGCCACAAAAGGATCGCCGCCCCGGCACAGGCGCCGCCCACCGCCAGCCAGAACTGCAGCGTGACAAGGAACTGGAGCCAGCCCATGGCGGAATCCCGTGGGATGTAGAACACGCCGGTCAGCGCGGTGAGCGTCACCGTGCGCAGCAGCACGCCCCGCCGCAGCAGCCGGAAGCACCACACGAGGGCGAAGCCCAGCAGCAGACTGAAGAGGACGACGCCCCAGTACCCCCAGTCGGCGAAGACCTCCAGCAGGTACGACGAGCCCCAGCCGTGTCCCTCCAGATACCCCGGATGCGCCACGTAGGACATGCTGTGGGAGAAGGAATGGCCGTACACCGCCAGCAGCTCGCTGTTCTGTGTGCCCAGATCCACGGCGCCGAACAGCTTCTGCGCCACGGTGCCGTGGAGAATATAGTCGATGAAGGGGCCGAAGGTATAGTTTTTGGGAATGGCGTCGGGCAGGTTGGGGATGGCCATATACCCCCGGCACAAAACGTCGTAGGATACACCCTGCCCGTAGAAGAAATTCAGGAACAGCACCCACAGCTTGGAGGTGTGGGTCAGGCCGGAGCGGACGTAGTTATACAGCGACAGCAGCAGGATCGCCACCGGCAGCAGCACCAGCACGGCGCCCCGCTCCAGCCGGCCCATCCAGCGCTCCCCGTCGCCCAGGATATCCCGCAGGAGGTAGTAGACCAGGATGAACAGAGCCGCCAGCACGATGGGGTTGCGCATGCCCACCAGCAGGCTGGGCACTGCGGAAAGCAGATACAGCGACAGAGGGAAGAACGCGGCCCGCTTGCGGGGCATGGTGGCCAGATACAGGCACAGCGCATATTTCAGCATGGCGGCCAGCGTGTGGACGTAAAAGGGATAGTGGCTGTGGAAGTCCACGTAGAAGTCAGCGTATTCGTGATCGCGCATGAACAGCAGCGTTTCCCGGCTGAGCAGCGCCTGACACGCCAGCGCCGCCAGAAAAATCAGCAGCGACGTCCGCTGCAGCACACACAGGAATTCGCTGCGCTGCTCCCGCTGGGCCAAGGGCGGCGGCGCATCAGAGGCGCTTCGATCCGCCCGCACCGCCAGCATGGCGCCCAGACGCAAAAACAGCAGCGTCAGGAAAAGCGCCGTCAGGGGAAACCGCTGGGCGTCGGGAGGGAAGGTGAGCCAGATGAAGTAGTACATGCCCTCCGCACCCTGTATCAGCAGCATCAGCGGCCGGCACAGGAGGAATGTGAACAGCATACCGTGGAACAGCAGGAACAGCACGTGCCGCCGGGGGGTGAAGAAGCCGTAGATCACGTTGCTGAAGAAAAGACCCAGCATTCCGAGATACAGCGGCTGAAGATCCTCCCCGCCATAGCCGGCGGCAAACAGCACGGCGCTGCCCAGCGCCAGCGCATACTGCACGGCGCGGAGAAAATCGCGGAAGCGGGACGATCCCGCCGGGACAGAGAGGGAATGAGTCATGGCGCACAGAGCCTCCGACAAAGCAAAGAATCAGGACAGACGACCGGCGGCAGGATCAGCCGTGTTTCCGGCCGGCCACGATGGCCTGCGCGATCTCGTAGTCGCCCTGGGTGGTGATCTTCATGTTGGTGTGGTCGCCCTCCACCAGATAAACGGGACAGCTGCGTATCACGCAGATCTTGCAGGCGTCGGTCAGGATCGCCTTCTCCTCCGCCGACAGCGAGGCGTACAGCTCCTTGAGCAGGCTGACGCGGAAGCTCTGGGGCGTCTGCCCCTGATACATGACGCGCCGGTCGGGGATGTCGGAGATGGTCTGCCCGTCCCGGGAGACCACGATGGTGTCGGCGGCGGGCGTGACCGTGTCCGCCGCGCCGTACTTCAGCGCCGCGTCGATGTTCTCCTCGATGATGCGCTGGGTGAGGAAGGGCCGGACGGCGTCGTGGGACACGATGATGTGCTCCGGATCCGCGCCCCAGTCGGCCTCGATGGCGCGGATGATGTTCTGGATGGTCTCGTTGCGGTCGCTGCCGCCGCTCACCAGACGCACCTGTACGCCGCCGGCGGGCACGTACTGCGCCACCAGCTGCCGGGTGTGTTCCAGCCAGTCGGCGTGGACGCCGATATAGACGCAGGAAAACCGGTCGCAGGCGAGAAATGCCTCCAGCGTGTGGATCAGCACCGGCCGGTCGCCCAGTGGCAGGAACTGCTTGGGCGTGGGGCCCGTGTGCATGCGTGAGCCCACGCCGCCGGCAAGGATCGCTCCGAAAATCATGTGTCATTCCTCCTCAATCAGTGAATCGATCAGTGTGCGCCACTGGGTCAGGATCGTTTCGCGGGAAAAGCGGGACAGATCCTCCTGCGTGCGCTCCGCCATCTGCCGGCGCAGGGGCTCGTCCTCGATCAGCCGGCACATGGCCGCCGCCAGCGCGTCCGTATCCTCCGGCGGCACCAGCAGCCCGTCCGTTTCGTGGCGCACGATCTCCCGCGGGCCGGTCATCACGTCAAAGGCGACGATGGGCAGGCGGTTGGCCTTGGCCTCCAGCAGCACCAGCGGCAGACCCTCCCGGTGAGAGGGCAGCACGTACATGGCGTACTGCCGGTACAGCGCCCCCACGTCCCGGCGCATCCCCATCAGGTGGACGCGCTCCTCCAGTCCCAGCCGGGTCACCAGCTGACGCACCGCGGGCATCATTTCCCCGTCGCCGTAGAGATCCAGCTCCCAGTCGGGATGCCGGGCCGCCACCGAGGAAAAGGCCGTCACCAGCAGGTCGAAGCCCTTTTCCACGCCGAACCGCCCCACGGAGACGATCCGCCGGGAGGAGGCGTCATACGCGCCTGAGGCGGGGGAGGAGAGCTGGATCCAGTTGTAGATCCGCAGGATCTTTTCCGCCGGTACACGGAGCTTTTCCATGTAGTCGTTCCGGGTCTGATCCGTCAGCACCACGGTGCGGCGGCACCGGCGGGAGGCGACCCGGCGCATCATGCGCACGTTCCACTCGTTCCACTGGGACATCAGCGCGCCGTGCTCCCAATAGATGAGCTTCGTGGAGAGAAACGGCTGCAGCGGCCCCAGCACGAAGCCTGTGTAGTTCCGCGCCAGAACGGCGACGTCGAACCGCTGCTGCCGGAAATAGCGCAGCGCGGGGAAAAAGCCGCGCACCGCCGCGTCACGAATGGCGCGCACCGGCGGCAGCAGCACCGTGACGGAGATATCCTCCGGGATCTCGTAGGCCGGCGGGCCGAAGGATGTGATGCTCAGCAAGGACACGTCGTACGTCTCCCGCAGCGCCAGCAGCAGCGACACGGCGGCGCTGTGGTCGCCGGCAAACTGGGAGAGATCATATATGGCAATGCAGAGGCGAGGCTTCATGGCGGTGTGTTCCTTTCCGTTTCAGCGCCGGGTGAACCGGCGCGCAAGAGCGGGCAGCCGTGACGCCAGCGTGCGAAATTCCTTCGGCTCCGCCAGCAGATTCACAAGGCCGACGGCAGCGGCCGCGCACAGGGTGAACAGCGCCGCCCAGCCGATCCACGCCAGCCACCCGCCGATCTCCTGCGGGATCAGCCAAAGCCCGGCCGCCACGACGGCGGCGGCGGCCAGCACATTGCGCAGCAGCCTCCGCGCCGTCAGTGCCAGAGAGCCCGGCAGAAAATGCTTCGCCGCGTATACGATCACGTCCGTGGTGCGGTAGAGGTAGGAGGCGCAGGTGCCGATCAGCACGCCGCAGATGCCCAGCGGGCGGATCAGTGCGATGGACACCGCCAGATTGATGACCGCCTCAGCCACCGCCCGCAGCTGGGTCTGGCGGAAATGCCCGGCGGCGGTGATCAGGGTCAGGCCCGGCAGACGCAGCGTCTGCAGCAGGCTGGCCGCCGTGAACAGCGCCACCAGCGGCCGGCGGAGATACACCACGCCGTCCTGAAAGTCGGCGCTGTAGAGCCGGATGAAGGGGAACAGCAGCACCGCCATCACGGAAAACACCAGAAAGACCAGCTGGAAGAAAACGTATTCGTAGCTGCGGAAGGAGGCGGACAGGGTGTCTTTTTCCCCGGCGGCCATCACCTGGCCGAAGCCGGAGGTGAGTCCGTTGGACAAGGAGTTCAGCAAGCCGACGAGGGCGTAGGCCACCAGATTGTACACGGTGTACACGCTGACCTCCGCCAGCGCGCCGGCGCCCAGCAGCAGCGTCAGCAGTATCACGTCCGTGTTGGTCACCAGCATGCCCACCACCTGATGCAGCAGCGCCGACCACCGCTGGGAAAAAGCTGCTCGATCCGGCTTGGCACGGAAATTCACGGTGGGGTAGCGGCGGCGGACGTACAGCCCCACGGCGCCGCTGCGCATAAGATAGATCACCGCGGCGGAGCCCTTCACCGCCAGCGCGGAGGCGCCCAGCGCCATCAGACCAAGACTGACAGCGGTCATGACCACCGTTCCCACGACCTGGATGCAGGAGATGACGTAGCCCCGCTGATCGGCGGTCAGCAGCACCCGGTATTTGCCGAGATAGAAGTAGTCCACCACGCCGTTGACCGACAGGAGGAGGATCATGACGCGGACGAAACGGGCGTCGGGGATCTCACCTTGCACCACGGCGGGGTAGAACAGCAGCAAAAGCCCCGCCAGCGCCGCAAAGATCACGCCGGAGCGCAGATAAAAGCTGCGGGCGGCGGACACCACGGCGTCCACCCCGGCATTGTCTGACCGGGCAAGACGGTCGTAGAGCGCCACCGTTCCGGCGGCGCCGATGCCGGATTCCACCAGCCCCATATAGCCGATGAACTGGGACAGGGAGGAGACCAGACCGTTGACCGGAGAGCCGTAGAGCGCGATGAAAAACCGGGGGATCAAAAACCCGGACAGCGCCAGCGTCAGCTGCAGCAGCAAGCTGGCGGCTGCGTTTTTGAAGGCCTGCTTGGTACGCATTTCACTCGCCCTTCGTATAGTAAGCCTTACCGCGATAAAAGCGGTAGGAACGCTGGGTGTCCAGCACCTCGTACTCGTGGTGACACACCTGCTTTTCCTCCGGCGGCAGGGCCATGTAGTCGCCGAAGGCCATGCGCAGATAGGTGTCGTATCCCACGGGGATGGGCAGCAGATGCCCCTCGAAGGGCCGGTATACGGCGGAGGCAAAGATCTCCGCCGGGTATTCGTTTTGCATATAGTGGGGGCCGGAGCAAAGCTCCGTGATATGCGTGCATCTGTCGATGGGATAGCGGGTCATCCGCTTTTCGCACCAGCGCCAGATCCGGCACCGGGCGCTCCACGGCCGCACCAGCGCCAGCGCCAGACGGCCCAGCGCCGCCGCGGCGCCGCCGTGCTTTTCCGGCGCCTTGCCTACCACGAACAGGGAATAGGTCAGCGCCGCCAGCTTCTGCGCCGTTCTGCGCCAGCCGGAGGGGCAGCCGTCCAGCGGCAGTACGTCCAGCATGATGCCGTGGCGGATGTCCAGCTCCTTCTGAAAGGTCTTGACGAAAGCGGTGTGCTCGTCGCAGATGGTGAGGAACTGGTTGGCGGTGCAAAGCGCCTCGGAGGGGTACTGAATGGCATAATCCTCCGTATCCTCCCAAAGGAGCTTCAGCCGCTCATAGTCCGGCCGGGGCATGAACACGTCCACGTCGTCGTCCCACGGAATAAAACCTCCGTGGCGGATGGCGCCGATGCAGCAACCGCCACAGAGGAAGTAGGTCAGGTGATGGCGTTTGCAGAACGCGTCGAAAAACAGGGCCATGGCAAGGCCCCTTTGCTGCATAAGCCTTGTGTTTTCGGGAGAAATCTCAAACTGTGCCATAAGGCGCCCTCACTTTTTTTCCCTGCGCCGGATCCGGCGGATCCAGAACGGCATCGCGATCAGCCCCGCCAGCGTGCCCGCACCGTAGCATACGTGCAGCATCAAAAACAGTACCGGCAGCAAAAGCTTTGCCCAGGAGGGCTTTTTGACCATCTCCACCACGGTGGCGATCACCGTCAGCAGGAGGTAGGCGCCCCACATCAGCAGCCCCGGCAGCGGATGACCGAGGAACGCCAGAACGCCGGTGAGCACGATGCCCAGCACGAACAGCAGCGGCACGAAGTGGAAAAAGGCAAAGCAATGGGGGTTGACGCCCATGGTCTTGCCGATCCAGTAGCCGTTGAGGAATTTTTGGCGCAGCAGACTGCGCAGCGTGCTGCGGGTGTACTGGTAAAAGATGATATCCGGCGAGTAGAGCAGGCGGAAGCCCGCCTCCCGCACGCGCCAGGTCATGTCGTTGTCCTCCGACCGGGGCAGCAGCTCGTTGTAGCGCCCCACCTTGTCGTAGACCTCCCGGCGGTACATGCCGCAAAAGACGGAGCTGGTGTACATTTTCTTCTTGCTGCGGCGATAGGGGGCGAAGCTGCTGCCCATCATGGACTGCTCCGCCGTCAAAAGCGCCTCCCGCCACGGGGTAGGCCCGTCGATGATGTTGGGGCGCTGCCCGCCGCAGATCATCTCTCCGCCCTCCAGCGCCCGGACGTTCTGCTCGATGAAATCCGGCGGCACGGAGGCGTGGGCGTCCACCCGGATCAGCGCGTCGCCCTGATAGTTGTCCAGCGCCACGTTGTGCCCGCAGGGGATGGTCACGCCGGGGTTGTCCAGCACGCAGACGCGGTAAAAGTCATGCTCCTGCGCGGCAAAAGCTTCCATCAGCGCCCGGGTGGCGTCGGTGGAGCGGCTGTCGATCAGCAAAAGCTCGATCTGCCCGTGGGGATAGGTCTGCAGGCGCAGATCCCCCAGCAGACGGGGCAGGTATCGCTCCTCATTATAGGCGACGATCGCAAATGAAACAAGCATGACTGAACTCCTGTTTGGGTGTTGTTCCGGAACGGAAAGCGGGATGTGCCGCGGAAAGGGCGGCGGGTGAAAAATGCGCATACTATATCAGCATAAGCATACGATGATTGATATTATACAACAAAAAAGCGGGATAGGCAAGGGGGGAAAGCGGTCGATTTCACAGCGAGGCGCGGCGCAAAATCCACTTGCCAAGCCATGTACCATATGCTATAATTAACCGGATATTATCCCTGCATATGCCGCGCGTTAAAAGGGGCGTTTCACCTTGCCTCTTACGCGAAAAATCGCAAAGACAAAAGAGGAGACATGCAATGATGCATTCCATTCCCTTCAGCCCTCCGAACATGACGGAGGCCGAGATCCAGGCCGTGAGCGAGGTGCTCCGGTCGGGCTGGATCACCACGGGCCCCAAGACCAAGGAATTTGAACGGCGCATCGCCGCCTATTGCGGAAACAGCAAGGCGGTGTGCCTGAACTCCGCCACGGCGGGACTGGAGCTGACGCTCCGTCTGCTGGGCGTCGGCCCCGGAGACGAGGTCGTTACCTCCGCCTATACCTACACCGCTTCCGCCAGCGCCATCGTTCACACGGGCGCCACGCCGGTGCTGGTGGATACGGCGAAGGACTCCTTCCAAATGGATTACGATAAGCTGTCTGCCGCCATTACACCACGGACGAAGGCTGTGATCCCCGTGGATGTGGGGGGCATTTTGTGCGATTATGAGAAAATCTTTGCCGCCGTGGAGCAGGCGCGGGGCCGGTTCGCCCCCGCCAACGCGCTGCAGGAGCAGATGGGGCGCGCGGCCGTGGTGACGGACGCGGCCCACAGCTTCGGCGCCATCCGCGGCTCCCGGCGCTCCGGGCACTTCGGCGACTTTACGGTGTTCTCCTTCCACGCGGTGAAGAACCTGACCACCGGCGAGGGCGGCGCCGTCACGTGGCGCGACGAGCTGGGGCTGGACGGCGAGGAGCTGTACCGGCAGTATATGCTGATGAGCCTCCACGGTCAGAGCAAGGACGCGCTGGCCAAGACCAAGCTGGGCGCCTGGGAGTACGACGTGGTGGCGCCCCTTTACAAGTGCAACATGACGGACATCATGTCCGCCATCGGACTGGCGCAGCTGGACCGGTATCAGGACATGCTGGAAACGCGCTATGGGCTGGTGCGGCTGTACGACCGGCTGCTTGCCGGCAGCCCGGTGCATCCGGCGCGCCATCTGTGGGATGACGAGCGCTCCAGCTGCCATTTGTATCTGACGCGGGTGGAGGGCTGCTCCTCCGCCCGGCGCAGCGCGCTGATCGAGGCCATGGCGGAGGAGGGGATCGCCGCCAACGTGCACTATAAGCCCCTGCCTTTGCTGACGGCGTACCGCAATATGGGCTTCCGGGCGGAGGACTATCCCAACGCCATGGCCCAGTTTGAAAACGAGATCACGCTGCCGCTGTACAGCACCCTGACGGAGGAGGACGCGCAGGCGGTGTGCCGCAGTCTCCTGTCACATCTGCAGGATTGAGCGAGGGGATCGGTATGGAAGCCAACGAAAGCCAAGCGCCCTTTCGCCGCATTTCGCCGCCCGGTCGTGCCACGCTGGCGGCCAAAAGAGCGTTCGACGTGGTTTTTGCCGCGCTGGGTCTGCTGGTGACGAGCCCCATCCTGCTGCTGGCCGCAGCGGCGGTGGGCCTGTCGTCGCCCGGCGGCGTGCTGTTTTGCCAGAAGCGGATCGGGCGGGGGGAGAAGCCCTTCACCATCTACAAGTTCCGCTCCATGCGCAAGGACAACGCGGGGCTGAAGATCACCACAGGCAGCGACGCTCGCATCACGCCGGTGGGTCGTGTGCTGCGCAAGACCAAGGTGGACGAGCTGCCCCAGCTTTGGAACGTGCTCAAGGGCGACATGAGCTTCGTGGGCCCGCGGCCGGAGGTGGAGGAGTACACCCGCCTCTATACGCCGCAGCAGCGGCAGATCTTTCTGGTCCGGCCCGGCATCACCGATCCCGCCAGCATCGCCTATCGCAATGAAAACGAGCTTTTGACCGGCAGCGACGATCCCAACCGCACCTATGTGGAGGAGATCATGCCCCGGAAGATCGAGCTGGGGCTGGCGTATATCGAGCAGATCTCTCTGGGCTATGATATCCGGCTGATCTGCAGAACGCTGCTGGCGGTCGTGAAGGAATAGAACATTTCTGAAAGGACAGCGTGTTCATGAACATCTGGCTCATCAACCACTACGCGGTGCCGCCGCAGTATTATCCGCTGGCGCGGCAGACCTATTTTGCCAAGTATCTCATGCAGATGGGGCATCAGGTCACCATTTTCGCCGCCAGCAGCGTGCACAATTCCACGCTGAACCTGATCACGGACGGCAGTCCTTGGCGGCAGGAGACGGTGGAGGGCGTGCACTACGTCTACGTCAAGTGCTGCGGCTATCGGGGCAACGGAGTCAAGCGGTTCTACAACATGTGCGAGTTTGCCCGGAAGCTGCCGGGCATATGCCGGCATTTTGACCGGCCTGACGCCATCGTGGCCACCTCCATGCCGCCCATGTCCTGCGCCGCCGGGATCAAGCTGGCCCGGAAATACGGCTGCGCGAGTGTGGCGGAGATCGCCGACCTGTGGCCGGAGAGCATCGTGGCCTACGGCCTTGCCGGGCCGAAAAACCCGGTGGTGCTGGCGCTGCGGCGGCTGGAGAAATGGATCTACGAGAAGGCGGACGCCGTGGTGTTCACGGCGGAGGGCGCCTACGACTATATCCTGGAGCGGGGCTGGGAGAAGGACGTGCCCCGCAGCAAGGTGCATTACATCAACAACGGCGTGGATCTGGCGCTGTTTGACGAGAACGCAGAGAAATGGCGCCTGGCAGACGGCGATCTGGACGATCCGGACGTTTTCAAGGTGGTCTATACCGGATCGATCCGCAAGGTGAACAATCTGGGCCTGCTGCTGGACGCCGCCAAGGAGGTGCGCGATCCCCGGATCCGCTTTTTGATCTGGGGCGACGGCGACGAGCGCGCCGCGCTGGAAAAGCGGGTGGAGAAGGAGCAGATCGCCAACGTGCGCTTCAAGGGCCGGGTGGAGAAGAAGTACGTGCCCTCCATCGTCAGCCGGGCGGATCTCAATCTGGCGCACAACACGCCCACGCCCCTGTTCCGGGTGGGGATCAGCTTCAACAAGCTGTTCGACTATCTGGCGGCGGGAAAGCCGGTGCTGTCGGATTTCCCCTGCCCCTATAACCCTGCCGTCACCTACGGCGCAGGCACGCAGGTGGACGATCCTACGGCGGAGCACATCGCCCGGGAGATCCAGCGGTACGCCGCCATGGCGGGGGAGGAATACGGCCGCTATGCCGTCAACGCCCGGAAGACCGCGGAGCGATACGATTTTGCCCGCTTGACGGAAAAACTGAACGATCTGTTGATTTCGATACAAAAGGAGAAAGAGTGAGTATGCAATTCATTGATCTGAAGGCGCAGTACGCCGCGCTGAAAACAGAGATCGACGCCAACATCCACACGGTGCTGGATACGGCGCAGTTCATCGGCGGCCCCATGGTGAAGGAGCTGGAGGCACAGCTGGCGGCGTTTACCGGCCGCAGGCACTGCATCACCTGCGCCAACGGGACGGATGCGCTGCAGATCGCCTTCATGCTGCTGGGCGTGGGCCAGGGCGACGCGGTGTTCTGCCCGGACATCACGTTCATCTCCTCCACGGAGCCGGCCAAGATGTTCGGCGCCACCAGCGTGTTCTGCGACACGGATCCGGACACCTACGATCTGTGCCCCGAGAGTCTTGAGCGGCAGATCCGCGCGGTGCTGGCGGAGGGGAAGCTGACGCCCAAGGCGGTGGTGGCGGTGGACATTCTGGGCAATCCCTGCGACTACGACGCCATCGTGCCCATCTGCGAAAAGTACGGCCTGCCCCTCATCGAGGACGCCGCCCAGAGCTTCGGCGGCTCCTATAAGGGCCGTCACTGCGGCGCCTTCGGCGTGATCGCCACCACGTCCTTTTTCCCTGCCAAGCCGCTGGGCTGTTACGGCGACGGCGGCGCCGTGTTCACCGACGACGATACGCTGGCCGCCCTGTGCCGCTCTATCTGCATCCACGGCAAGGGCCCCCGGGGCAAGTACGACAACGTGCGCGTGGGCATGAATTCCCGGCTGGACGCCATGCAGGCGGCGGTGCTGCTGCCCAAGCTGAAGGCGCTGCGGGAGTATGAGATGGACGCACGGCAAACGGTGGCCGCCCGGTACAGCGACGCCTTCCGGCAGCAGTTCAAAACGCCCTTCGTGGCGGAGGGCTGCGTGTCCGCGTGGGCGCAGTACGCCATTCTGGCCAAGGACACGCCCACCCGGGACCGGGTGGTGGCGCACCTGACGGAAAAGGGCATCCCCAATATGATTTACTATCCCACGCCGCAGCACGCGCTGCCGGTCTTTGACGGCGAGCCCCACTACGGCGAGACCTATGAGAACGCAAACGACTACTGCGCCCGGACGCTGAGCCTGCCCATGCACCCCTATATGGACGCGGCGGAGCAGCAGGCGGTCATCGACGCGGTACTGGAGGCACTGTAAATGGAAGAGAGGGCGAAAGGATGAGTTTTTCTGTCAGCGAGTTTTCCAAGGAGCATGATTTTGAGATCTGCTCCGTTTCCTATGCAGGCGCACCGCGGAAAAACACCGCCATGTTCATCACGAAAAAGGTGGAGTATCTGCTGGAAAACCTGAAGGACGCGGAGGAGTGTCTGGTATTCGTGGAGGACACGATGGACGTGCCGGCAGAGCTGTGCCGCAAGAATGTGTTCGTAAAAAGTCCGGCACCGCAAAAGGACTACGCGCGGTTCGTCGACCGCATGGCGCAGCAGCGCGCCCGGCGGGAAAGCCTGAGAAAGTACACCCTGACGGAGGGCGGGTACTATATCGGCGAGAACGTGACGCTGGGCAAAAACGCCCGCATTGAACCCGGCTGCCTGATCGGGCACGACGTGGTCATCGGCGACAACGCATGGATCAAGAGCGGTGCGCGGATCAAGTACGCGCGGATCGGCGACAACTTCATCGCATGTGAAAACTGCACCGTCGGCACCTCCGCCTTCACCATGGCGGACGATGAGAACGGCGACAAGATCCGCATCCCCACATTGGGCGGCGTCGTGATCGGGAACGACGTGGAAATCGGCGCCATGTCGGATATTCCCTGCGGCTCTGCCGGCGATACGGTGATCGAGGATCACGTAAAGATCGACGCACTGGTCCACGTGGGGCACGATAACCGGCTGGGCCGCAACGTGGAGATCACCTGCGGTGTGGTGGTGGGAGGCTTCAACGACGTAGGCGAAGGCACGTTCCTGGGTCTGAACGCAGTCACGCGCAACCGCATCACGCTGGGCGACGGGTCACGGATCTCCATGGGTGCCGTGGTCACGCAGAGCGTTGCACCCGGGGCGACCATGACGGGTAACTTTGCCATTCCCCACAAGCTGTTTCTGAGCAAGCTGAAGGAAATGCTTCGTGAAAACAATAAAGCTGAGGAGAACGAATGATATGGGTATGAAGGAAGAACTGATCGCAAAGATCCAAAATAAAACGCTGACCATGGGCGTGTGCGGTCTTGGCTACGTGGGTCTGCCGCTGGCGGTGGACAAGGCCAAACACGGGTTTAAGACCATTGGCTTTGACGTGCAGCAGGAGAAGGTGGACTTGGTCAACGCCGGCAAAAACTACATCGGCGACGTGGTGGACGCGGATCTGGAGGAGCTGGTGCGCAGCGGTATGCTGCGGGCTACCGGCGATTTCGGGTTCGTTAAGGACGTGGATTTCATCGCCATCTGCGTGCCCACCCCGCTGGACGCCCATCAGCAGCCGGACATCAGTTACGTGCGCAACAGTACCGTCGCTATTTCCAAGCACCTTCGCCGCGGCACCATGGTGGTGCTGGAGTCCACCACCTATCCCGGTACCACCGAGGAGTTGATCCGTCCCCTTCTGGAGGAGGGCAGCGGGCTCAAGTGCGGAGAGGATTTCTATCTGGGATTCTCCCCCGAGCGGGTGGATCCGGGCAACCTGATCTACAAGACCAGCAACACACCCAAGGTAGTGGGCGCCATCGGGCAGGATGCCGCCGAGGTGATCTCCATGGTGTACCGCGCCATTCTGGACGGCGACGTGCACACGGTGTCCTGCCCCGCCGTGGCGGAGATGGAAAAGATTCTGGAGAACACCTACCGCAACATCAATATCGGCCTCGTCAACGAGATGGCGATCCTCTGCAACCGCATGGGCATCAACATCTGGGAGGTCATCGACGCCGCCAGGACCAAGCCCTACGGCTTTCAGGCGTTCTATCCCGGCCCGGGTCTGGGCGGTCACTGTATCCCGCTGGATCCCTACTATTTGAGCTGGAAGGCACGGGAGTACGGCTTCCACACCTCCATGATCGAGGCGTCCATGATGATCAACGACCGCATGCCGGAATACACCGTGGAGCGGGCGGGCAAGATCCTGAACCGCTGCCGCAAGGCGCTCAACGGCTCGAAGGTACTGGTGCTGGGCGTGGCCTATAAGCAGGACATCGACGATTACCGGGAGAGCCCGGCCATCCGTGTGATCGAGGAGTTTGAAAAAACCGGGGCTTGCGTGGAATTTTACGATCCCTTCGTGGCAAAGTACCGGGAAAAGGGCGCGTGGCACCAGGGCTTGGCTGCCATCTCCCCGGAGGTGATCCGGGGTTACGATCTGGTGTGCATCACCACCGCCCACACAAACGTGGATTACCAGATGGTGATGGACACCGGCGTGCCGGTGTTCGACTGCAAGAACGTCACCAAGAGCCTGCGCAGAGGCGACAACGTCGAGGTGTTGTAAAAAGACGGGAGCACGTATGCGTGATCAAAAAAAGTGTATTTTTCACTACCCAAATCCCGTAGTCGAAATTCCCGGGATCGGCTCTGCTCTGCGCCCGAGACGGATGCTGGAGGCATTCCGAAGCATCGGCTATGAGGTAGAAGAGATCACCGGGTACAGCGCAGAGCGGAAGCAGAAGATCCGGGCGATACGGGAAAAGATCAGGAACGGCGAGCGGTATGAATTTGTATACTCCGAAAGTGTCAACGATCCGTGCGCCATGACGGACAGGGATCACGTACCGCGACATCCGTTCATGGATTTTGCGTTTTTTCGATTTTGCCGGGCACACGGCATTCCTGTGGGACTGTTTTATCGGGATATGCACTGGCGGTTTCCGTTTTATCGGGACGAGGTATCATGGTGGAAACGAATGATTCTGATCCCGATGTTTCAAAGGGATCTGCGGGAATACCGGCGCAGCTTGAAGCGAATTTATTACGCCTCCCCCGGTGTAGACGCGTACCTGAAGCTGGGAATACCCTTTGGAACTCTGCCGCCGGGCGGCGAAAGGAGGCCGGCTGCTTTGGCAAAGAGGGAAAAGCACATTCCCGTGCACGGCAGGCTGCATGTGCTCTATGTCGGGAGTGTTTCCGGCGCTGTGTACGATATGTGCGAACTGTGCGGCGCGGTAAAGGATACGCCGCAGGTTTGGCTGACGATCTGTACGCAGCAGAAGCAGTGGGAGGAGCAGCGTGAGAAATATGCGCCGTATCTATGCGAGCGCATTCAGGTAGTTCAGGGCTCCGGCGCTGAGCTGAAACCTCTTTATGAGAAAGCAGATGTATTTGCGTGCTGCTTCAAAAGCGGCGCTTATACTGATCTTGCAATGCCCATCAAAGTCCCGGAAGCCATTAGCTACGGCGTCCCTGTTTTGATTACCGAAACGATGGCTGCGGCGGATATGATTCGGCAGGAGCAGTGCGGATGGCTCACTGCTGATTCCCGTGCGGCCTTGGCGCAGGCTTTTGTCTACCTGCGCGATCACCCGGAGGAAGTGGCCGCCAAGACGAAAAACACGGTCGAGGCGGCGGCCCGCCACACTTGGGAGTGCCGGGCCCGGCAGGTGGCGGAGGATCTGACAAATCTACGTAAGGAGTAAAGAACCATGAAATACGCATTGATCGGCTGCGGCCGCATCGCCGTGAACCACATGAAGGCCGCCGTCAACAACAAGCTGGAGATCGTCGCCGTGTGCGACGTGCTGCCGGAGAAGATGGAGGCGCTGCTGGCCAAATACGACCTGCAAAACGACGCGTCCATCAAGCGCTACACCGATTATAAGAAGATGCTGGCGGAGAATGAGATCACGCTGGCCAGCATCGCCACGGAGAGCGGCGCCCACGCGCAGATCGCGCTGGAGTGCATCGACCGGGGCGTGAACGTGATCATTGAAAAGCCCATGGCCATGTCCATGGACGACGCGGAGGAGATCATCCGCCGCAGTGAGGCAAAGGGCGTCAAGGTGGCGGCCTGCCACCAGAACCGCTTCAACGTGGCGGTGCAGGAGCTGCGCCGGGCGCTGGAGGGCGGTCGCTTCGGCAAGCTGTCCCACGGCTCCATCCACGTGCGCTGGAACCGGGATCACAGCTATTACGATCAGGCCAAATGGCGCGGCACGTGGGCGCAGGACGGCGGCTGCCTGATGAACCAGTGCATCCACGGCGTCGACCTGCTGCGCTGGATGATGGGCGACGAGGTGGACGAGGTCTACGGCGTGACCTGCCGGCAGTTCCACGACTATCTGGAGTGCGAGGATATCGGCATGGCGGTGGTGAAGTTCAAAAACGGCGCCGTGGGCACCATCGAGGGCACCACCAACGTCTATCCGAAAAATCTGGAGGAGACGCTGTACCTCTTCGGCGAGAAGGGCACCGTCAAGGTGGGCGGCACCTCCACCAACAACATCGACGTGTGGGATTTCGCCGACGAAACGGACGCGGACAGCAAGAACAAGGGCCTGCAGGAGGCCACCAGCAACGTCTACGGCAACGGCCACACCAGCCTGTTTGCCGACATGATGGACGCCATCGAGCACGACCGCAAGCCCTACGTGGACGCGGTGGCCGGCCGCAACGCGCTGGAGATGATCCTGGCGATCTATCAGTCCGCCGCCACCGGCAAGCCGGTGAAGCTGCCGCTGGCCCACGTGGCGTCCACGGATTTTACCGGACGGTTTGACAAGTGACAAGGCCGGGAAAAGATAAAGAGAGGGTTTCCACTATGCGGATCGCGCTTTTGTCTGCGGCAAATTCCATTCACACACAGAAAATTGCCAATTCCTTATGCCGGTCAGGGCACGACGTTACGCTGTTTTCCCTCCCCGATCATCACGATATCGACGGAGGATACGACCCGGCCGTTACCGTGCAGTATCTGCGTCTGAGCGGAACCGTCGGCTATTTTGCCAATGCGCCGCAGCTGCGGGGCCTTTTGCGCCGGGGAAGCTTCGACGTGCTGAACGCCCATTACGCCAGCGGGTACGGCACGTTGGCGGGTCTGACGGGATTTCACCCGTACGTTCTCTCCGTGTGGGGGAGCGACGTGTACGATTTCCCCTATGAGAGCAGGGTCAAGTGCGCTTTGCTGCGCCATAATTTGAAAAAAGCAGATGCGCTGCTGTCCACCAGTCATTGTATGGCAAGGCAGACGGAGAAGTTTGTACACGGCAAGGAGATCACCGTCACGCCCTTCGGCGTGGATATCCGCGCCTTTTGCCCAAGGCCGAAGGAGGACGCGCCGCTGACGGTCGGCTTCGTAAAGGGCGTATCGGAAAAATATGGGATACGCTATTTGATCGAAGCGTTTGCTCTGGTCACGGAGCGCCTCCCCGATACGGCGATCCGCCTGTCTGTCTACGGCGACGGGGATCAGATGCCGGAGATGCAGGAAACTGTGCGTCGGCGCGGGCTGGAGGATCGTGTGACGTTTTTCGGCAGGATCCCCCATGAGGCGGTACCCGACGCGTTGCACACCATGGACATATTTTGCGTGCCCAGCACGCTGGAGAGCTTCGGCGTTGCCGCCGTGGAGGCCATGGCGTGCGGTATCCCCTGCGTTACCAGCGATGCGGCGGGGCTGTCCGAGGTAATGGCAGACGGGGAGACCGGGTTTATTGTGCCCCGATGCAACGCGGAAGCGTTGGCGGAAAAGATCGTGCAGCTGGCACAGGACCCGGAGCTGCGCAGAAAGATGGGGCAGCAGGGTCGCCGCAGAGTGGAGGAGCTTTACGATTGGGAGAGCAATGTGCAAACGATCATAGCTGCATACGACCACTTGCTGGATCAATGGAAATGGAATTCAAGCCGTCGACAGTAGTGATCTGAATCATCTCACTGATGGTGGAGCAACGGATATCCGAGGCACGAAAAAGAGGACTATAATGATCTACTCGTTTTTGAATCTATTGGCCGGAGCTGCCAAAAACATGCAAGAGCGGCATAAAGCCGTTGTCAGAAAGATTCTTTATCTTTTGGTGTTTGGGTGCGGGCTTTTTTATTCCTGCTCAACGCTTTACGTGCACATATTGTACAAATGCATTATTGGTTCTGTGCTGCTTGGCCTTATTATCATTTTTACCGTCAACAGGCCGATCACACCGGTAAAATGGGATCCGGTGATCGTGACGCTGTGGGTGTCGCTGGGACTGGTGCAATTATTGTCCGGACTATTGATCTCTCTGGAATATTTGCCGATGTGTCTGATCTGGACGATAGGGTTTCCGCTTGTGTACTTGGTATGGAGCATCAGAAGGGACTATTGGAATCTGCTTGCAGAGGTAGCTTGGGCCGGAAATGTCTGTGTTGTGCTGCTGCTTGCGGCTTCTGTGGTTTTAAGTCCGATCACGCTGGCACAGTATCCGGGAATAACAATCAATCCAAACAACTTTGGTATGTGGCTGAGCATCGGCACCTTTACTGCGCTTTTTCTCTTCGACAGCAGGAAAAAGCCGTATCAAAAATGGCTGTATCGTGTTGAGTTATGTGCCATTATCTGCCTGTGTGTTGCCTGCAGCAGCCGGACGGCAGTGCTTTCCATCGCAGCGATGTGCGCGGTATACATAGTCGGGAGAATAATGCGCGGCATATCTTTTAAATATTTTACCAAGCAAATTGCATTGACGTGTGCCTGCCTTGTGCTGACAGCAGGTGTGATTTGCGGTGTAAATGCGGCAGCCTCCTTGGTCAGAGGGGAGAGTCCATTCTTTACCGGAGAGGGCATCATTAACCATTTTGGAGAGCGCGTGTTAGGAAATGACAAGCAAGATCACTCAATAGACAATTATTCATCGGGAAGGCTTCCGATCTGGAGGGAGGTACTTCGAAAGCTGAATCTGTTGGGGCGATCCAGCAGAGACCATATCATCACGGGGCGGAATGGCGATGTGGGGAATAACGCCCATAATATTGTGCTTCAATATGCATACGACAATGGGGTCATTGCAGGTGCGTTATATGCGTTGATACTGCTTTATACCGGCGCCAAGCTGGCCGTGCTTGCCTGGAAACGGCGGAAGCTCAGGTCGCTGGAGTACTACGCGCTGATTATGTACGCCGGATTCTTTTGCACAGGAATGTTGGCGAACAATGACCTGCCGTTTTTGTACTTGAATACTT
>JAFTBL010000075.1 GCA_017455225.1 Oscillospiraceae bacterium | reverse complement strand
TTTTTCTCCTTGGAACGGAGGGTCTCCGTCAGCTCCAGATTGCGCCGGGCTGCCAGATCCAGCTCCATAAAAAGACCCTGCTCGTAATACTCCAGTGCGTCGATGTGGCGCAGGTCGGTCTTCTGCGTTTCATGCAGGTAGCACAAAAGCGCACCCAGCGCCGGCAGCAGCGCCGCGTTGCCCCGGGGCAGACGCTCCAGCGTGTCGTCCCCGAACTGGCGGCGTACCAGCTTTTCCGCTGACTCCAACCGAAAATAGGCGGCAGGCGGCTTTTCCACGTGGCAGGAAAAGCGCCCCTCCAGCGCGGTGCGGAGCGTTTCGTTGAAATAGGCGCCCTCGTTGAGCACTGCCTCGGCCGGGGAGAAGCGACCCAGCTCGTTGAGAAGATGGGTGACCCGGTCGTCGCCGGAGAAGGCGGTGGCCAGCGCCTTGCCGGTGGAGATGTCGCACACCGCCAGCGCGGCGCAATCCTCGTCCAGCACGATGCCGGCGCAGAAGTTGGAGCGCCCCTCGTCCAGACTGGCGGCGTCGATCACCGTGCCGGGGGTGACCACCCGGATGATGTCGCGCTTTACCAGGCCCTTGGCCAGCGCCGGATCCTCCGTCTGCTCGCAGATGGCCACCTTGTAGCCCTTGGCGATCAGCCGGGCAATATAGGCGTCGGAGGCATGGTAGGGGATGCCGCACATGGGGATCTTCTCCTCGGCGGATTTGGTTTTGTCCTTGTCGCGGCTGGTCAGTGCCAGATCCAGCTCCCGGGAGGCGGTGCGGGCGTCGGAGCCGAACATCTCGTAAAAATCGCCCAGACGGAAAAACAGGATGGAGTCCGGGTTTTGCTCCTTGATCTCCATATACTGGCGCATCATGGGGGTCAATTCAGCCATGGAGATCGCCTCCCTTCTCGTCAATATGGCCGTACAGGGCCCAGGTATTGCTGTCGGTGACCGTGACGGTCTGATAGGTGCCCAGCGCGGCGGCGTCGCCGGTCAAATGCACCAGCCGGCCGCCGGCGGTGCGCCCCTGCAGCGGCCAGCGCAGGTCGCCGCTCTTCTGATCCACCAGCACGCGGACGGCGCTGCCCACATAGGAGGCGTGGATGGCGGCGGAGATCTCGTTCTGCACCGCGCACAGACGGTCGAACCACTTTTGCTTTTCGCTGCGGGGCACGGGATCCTCCATCCGGGCGGCGGGGGTGCCGGGACGGGGGGAGAAAATAAAGGTGAACAGCGCGTCGAACCGCACCTTCTGCACCAGCGCCACCGTTTCCATGGCCTCCGCCTCCGTTTCGCCGGGGAAGCCCACGATCACGTCGCTGGTCAGCACCAGATCCGGCATGACGGAGCGGGCGTAGTCGATCAGCTCCAGATACCGCGCCACGTCGTAGGGGCGGTTCATCGCCCGCAGCACCCGGTCGGAGCCGGACTGCACCGGCAGGTGCAGCTGGTGCGCCACATGGCGGGAGGAGGCCATCACGTCAAAGAGCTTGGGCGTGGCGTCCTTGGGTTGGGAGGACATGAACCGCAGCAGGTAGTCCCCCTCGATCTTGTCTGCCGCCGCCAGCAGATCGGCAAAGTCCCAGCCAAGCTCCAGATCCTTGCCGTAGGAGTTCACGTTCTGCCCCAGCAGGGTGATCTCCTTATAGCCGGAGCGCGCCAGCTCCCGGATCTCCGCCAGGATATGCTCCGGGCGGCGGCTGCGTTCCCGCCCCCGGACGTAGGGCACGATGCAGTAGGAGCAGAAATTGTTGCACCCGTACATGATGGACACCCACGCCCGCAGACCGTCCTGCCGCACCACGGGGAGGCCCTCGGCGATCTGACCCGGCTCGTCTGCCACGCTGAACACCCGGCGGCGCCCGGCCAGCACGCCGTGCATCAGCTCCGGAAAGCGCCACAGCGCCTGGGGCCCGAACACCAGATCCACGTGACGATAGGACTCGCGTACCTTTTCCGCCACGCCGGGACGCTGCGCCATGCAGCCGCACAGGCAGATGATCTGCTCCGGATTGGCCTTTTCGTGTGGGTCAGGGCGCCCAGATTGCCGTAGACCCGCTGCTCGGCGTGCTCGCGGATGGCGCAGGTGTTCAGCACCACCACGTCCGCCTCCTCCGGCCGGTCGGTGAAGGCGCAACCCATCTGCTGCAGCAGACCCCGCAGCAGCTCGCTGTCCGCCTCGTTCTGCTGGCAGCCGAAGGTGTCCACCAGCGCGCGGGGCTGCCTGCCCCGGACGGACAACAGCTCCTTCACGGCGGCGGTATATTGCCGCTGGCGGGCAAGCTCCTCCTCCGGCACGGCGGCAGTTCGTTTCTCCAACATGGCTCTTTTTACGCTCCGCCGGATGCGGGGCGATACTCCTCCAATTTGAATAAGATATTATAGCATATTTTCTGCCATATGACAAGAAAAGACACCGATATTTCCGCCCGGGAGCGCAAAGAAAAATCGGCGCTCCCGCAGGAGCGCCGAAAGACTGTCAAAATACGTACGATCAAATATCTTCCGCCGCTGCGGCGGCGGAACAGCTAACGCACAAGATCGCGGCGCCAAATCACAGATTTGGACGCTTACTTATCTGTGAGACCTTTTGACAAGCTGTGCGGCGCTCCCGCAGGAGCGCCGATGAAAGGACGCGTCAATCATCCGGCAGTTCGAATTCCTCGCCCGGCGACTGATCCACCGGCGTCAGCCCGGAGCCGATGGGATAGTCCGCGGGGAAGAAGGTGTGCATCAAAAGATAGATGGCGTCGGCGTCGGTGATTTGACCGTCGCCGTCGTAATCGCAGCTGCCGCTGACGGGGTACTCCCCCGGAAAAAACGTGTGCATCAAAAGATAGACGGCATCCGCGTCGGTGACGTGGCCGTCGCCGTCCGTGTCGGCGGTCAGCTGTGCCGCGGCGGCCGTCGTTACCCCGCCGCCAAGCAGCAAAAGCGCCAAAACCAGCGCTGCCAGCGCGCCGGACAGTTGTTTGCCGATAGATCTCACAGTGGTCGACCTCCTTTGCCACCCGCGTCGTCCGGGCGGATCCGTTGTGTTCAATATAGCACACCCGGCGGCAGAACGCAAGGAAGAAGCGGGGCGCGACGCGAAAGGGAAAAAGGTGACAGGTTTACAAAAAAAATAACAGGATACGCAACCGCCGCAATCTCCGTGACAGCAGAGTTTTACACAGTTTCCACAGAGTTTTCCACAAGCGTTATGTCAACGCAGAATCTGCCGGAAAATGAACGGAAAGGCAAAAAAACGGCGCCGGGGTCTGCCAAAGGGCGGACCCCGGCGCGGGAGAGCTCCGGGCTTATTCCTCAGCCTCGATGAGCCCGTAGCCGCCGTCCTTGCGGTGATAGACCACGCAGGTCTCGCCGCTGTGGACGTTGCGGAACAGGTAGAAGTTGTGATCCAGCAGGTTCATCTGCAGGATGGCCTCGTCGATGGTCATGGGCTGTACGGCGAAACGCTTGGTGCGCACCACGTTGAACTCCACGTCCTCCGCCACATCGAACTCGGCGGGCACGTCACTTTGCAGCGCGTCGGGCCGCAGGTTTTTGGCAAGGCGGGTCTTGTTCTTGCGGATGCGCCGGTCAATGAAGCTGACGGCGGCGTCAATGGCGCCGCGCATATCGCCGTCATCATCCTGCTCCTGCGCGCGGAACAGCGTGCCGTTGGCGGCGCGAAGCGTGACCTCGACGGTGCAGCGGTTTTTCTTCTCAACGGAAAAGATGACGGCGGCCTCCGGCTCCTGGGCGAAATACCGCTCCAGCTTGCCGATCTTCTTTTCCGCGTAGGTCTTGATGGAATCGTTCAGGGGCACTTTTTTGCAGGTAAAGGTAAACTTCATGGTTGGTTGACTCCTTTCGTGATGCGGTCATGGGCGGCGGCAGCGCCGCCGGTGCGGTGAGCCATGGCGACCGCCTCCTTTCTGCTCGCCCACAGTATAACACAACGACGAAGAATTGAAAAGACCGCCGCGCCGATTTTGTGCAGATTTAATAGTTTTGCAACAAATCTTTGTCGGCGCCGGGTTTCGACGGTGTTCGCGGATGGGACGTGGTATCCTGCGGATGGAAGCTTTCCAATATCCCACCCGCTTGGGCCGCTCCGCACACCGGAGCGGCTCCTTTTTATGTTGCAACGGGAGAGAATAATTGCTATACTGTGAGAAGAACGTAAAAACCACGGAGGGAGCCATGAAAAAAATGACGCTTCTGGAGCGCAGGTTTTTCCGCAGCAAGCTGGAGTGTGTGCGGCATATTACGCTGGATCCCAAGGGGCCCGGCGTTGTGAGGCTGCACATGCTGCCGCCCCGGACGGAGGGTGACGACGAGCCGTTTTTGCTGCTGCTCAACGGGGCGCAGCTGCTGCCGCTGAATCTGAGCTGGGCGGTGCTGCTGGCCAACTTCATGGAGGCGGTGGAGCCGTTTGCCGGACGGGAGATCGGCGAGGAGGACTGGCAGGAGGTGACGCGCCGGACGGTGCGGAGCACCCGCAGGGTGTATCCCGGTACGCCCAAGGCCAGGCTGGAGCAGGATCTTTCCCTGATGCTGGAAAGCCTGACAGCGGTGGCCAGAGGGCAGGAGCCGCCGGTGGAGGTGGCGCCTCTGTCGCTGGGGGAATACGCGCCCTTTATGCGTGCACCCCACCGGATGGATCTGATGATCAGCGCCATGACCCGGGACGGGGCGTGGCACTGCAACCAGAAGTGCCTGCACTGCTACGCCGCGGGGCAGATCAAGAGCGAGACGCCGGAGCTGACCACCGCCCAGTGGGTGCAGGTGCTGGGCCGCCTGCGGGAGGCCGGGGTGCCGCAGGTGACCTTTACCGGCGGCGAGCCCACGCTGCGCGAGGATCTTGCGGAGCTGACGGAGGCCGCCCAGTGGTTTGTGACGCGGCTGAACACCAACGGCCAACTGCTGACGCCGGAGTTGTGCAAAAAGCTGTACGACGCCAGTCTTGACAGCGTGCAGGTCACGCTGTACAGCGCCGACGCCGACACCCACAACGAGCTGGTGGGAGCCTGCGGCTTTGAGCGCACCGAGGCGGGGATCCGGGCGGCGGTGGAGGCGGGGCTGAACGTGTCGGTGAACACGCCGCTGTGTACGCGCAACCGGGACTACGCCGCCACGCTGCGGTTTGCCCGGTCGCTGGGCGTGCGCTATGCCACCTGCTCGGGACTGATCCCCTCCGGTGCCGCCGAAGGGGACGCCAGCCGCGCCACGGCGCTGACGCCGGAGGAGCTGCGGCAGGTGCTGGCACAAGCCATGGAGGTCGCCCGGGAGCTGGAGATGGAGATCGACTTCACCTCTCCCGGCTGGCTGGATGAGACGACGCTGCGGGAGCTGGGACTGCACCTGATCCCCAGCTGCGGGGCCTGCCTTTCCAACATGGCCGTGGCGCCCGACGGCACGGTGGTGCCTTGCCAGAGCTGGCTGGGCGGCACGGCGCTGGGCAACATGCTCAGCGACGAATGGGAGGACATCTGGAACGGAGAGGAATGCCGCCGCATCCGGGAGGAGAGCGCCAAAATGGAGCATATCTGCCAGCTGCGGCAGGGCAACGTGGGAGGGAGCGCGGAATGAAAAGACGGTTTGTTTCCCTGTGGGCGGCGGTGCTGGGCTGCCTCCTCCTGCTGCCGCTGCTGACAGCCACGGCCTACGCCGACAGCGACCGAATCGAAAGCTACGACGTGGTGGCGGCGCCGCAGGTGGAGGACGGCAGCATCCTGTTCACCGTGGCGCTGGACTGGACGGTGCTGGAGGATCTGGACGAGGGCGTGGAGCTGAAGGTGGGCATCCCCAACGGCTCGATCCGGGAGGCGCAGGCGCTGACGGACAACATCACCTACCTCACCAACGACAACAGCTATATGTTCATCTATCTCGACCGGGCGTACAAGGCGGGCGAGACGGTGCACTTTGCCTATTCATGGGTGCAGGAATACATGTACACCATGGATGAGGACACCGGCGCCGTGTCTTTCGAGTACACTCCCGGCTGGTTTGATGAGATCCGCGTGGAGCACATGACCGTGACGTGGCAGGAAAACGACGGGCTGGACGGCGAGATATCCTTTGTCGCCGATGACCGCGATTGCTGGACGGTGGATGGCCTGACGCTGGTGGGCGAGGATCTGCCCTACGGCTCGCAGGTCACGTTTTACGCAGAGTACGCCCAGTGGCCGGTGCCGCTGTCCGGCGAGCTGAGCGTGGACCGGATGCCTCAGGAATACGAGGGCGGGGACGACTACTACTACGATGACGGCGGCGAAGAGATCGCGGTCATAATATTCCTGATCGTGCTGGTGGTGGTTCTCGTGATCATCGGGGCTGCCAGCCGGCACGACGGCTATGCCGGCGGCTTCGGCACCCGGTACGTGTACGTGAACCATCTGTGGTATCCGGCGGGGGCGGACGGACGGCCCAAGCCCGGCAGCGTGGGCGTGCCGAAAAAGCCGGCGCCGCCTGTCACGCACCACAGCAGCGGCGGAGGCTTCGGCGGCGGCAGCCGGGGCGGCGGGTTTGGCGGCGGAGGCTTCGGAGGAGGCAGTCACTGCGCCTGCGCCAGCTCCTGCGCCTGTGCCTGCGCCTGCGCCTGTGCCGGCGGAGGCCGGGCGGGCTGCAGCGCCAAGAACCTGTACGGCGCCGTGCATCTGGATCAGCAGGTGACGGACATGCTGGAGGGATAAACGTGTAAAAACACAAACCCCCGGCGCGACCCTTGCGGTCACGCCGGGGGGTTGTGTGTTTGGGGGACACCTCATCCGGCGCTTCGCGCCACCTTCCCCTCAAGGGGAAGGCTTTGGGGAGTGCACCAGCCGAGGGCTTCCCCTTGAGGGGAAGCTGTCAGCCGCAAGGCTGACTGATGAGGTGTCAAAAGATACGGATTGCTACATCGGGCAGGCACCCTCTTCGCAATGATAAGCCGAAAAGCATTTCATTCTGTTGCACATCGGGGTTTGAGGATAAAACCCGATGCTCGCTATAATTGCTGGCGCAAAACGCCACTCTCACAATATCATATCGGTGTTCCTTTAGTTATCCTGTTGTTTGCGCAGTAACGCCCTGACGACCCTATAGTCCAGCAGTTTTGCAAACTCTGACAACTTATTTACTGCATCCAGGGACTTTTCTACATTTTCAATTTGATCTTCAAACCGAGAATGCAGATTAAGAGCGGGCACGATCAGGCGGATGGCAGCGGCCTTGCCGGTTCTTTGTACGGTATATCCTTTCCCAATGAAATCTCCCATAGCAGCAGATAAAAGCTTTTCGATATCCATCACCCTATCTGCGCAACCGTCAAATGTCATGTCCACAAAGCCAGCTTCTGTTTTGTGATATATATACAGCCCATTAATGACAGTGTTAAATCTGGGCCAAGTTGCGTTCGCCCCTTTTCCCTCTCCGCTGTATACGAAGAGTGTATCCGGGTAATGAGTCTTTTGATATGCGGAGTACTTGTGCCAAAAATTTGTAACCGATTCGTCGATCTCAACCTGGTACCCTTTTTTCTGCTTATCAATAGCTTGCTTGATCTGTTGAATTTTGAACCAGCTCCGTGGATCGTTTATATGTTCAAAATAGGACAAGACTGCCTCATATGTTACCTTATTCGGGTATTTTTGCGCTTCAGTATTCCTCAACAGATAGTTTTCAGGTGCAATGATAAACACAAAGAATTGCGAGTAGTCGCCGAGTTCGATTCCCTTTTGACCGCGAAGAGAGTAGCGTGCGGCTTGTTCGGGCATTGCAATTGCGTCAATCTTGTCCTCAATCAATAAGCCAACTTTTTCACCGTGTGATTCCACAATAACTGTAATATCAGACTCCCCAAGGAACGGGTCGGTTTTTGATAAATACCCTGACAGAACATTTGCAGCCGGAATACCAACAAGGTCAGTAAATAAGCGCAGAAACGGCTCAGAGCACATAAACTCCTCAATAAAGAGCATGTCCATATCCCGTTCAGAAATGTCGCTGAAAGATACCATCTTCATCGCTCTCTCCTTCTATGCTGCAATTAACTCCAGGGGATTTGTGTGTTTTGAAGGGCGGGACACCTCATCCGGCGCTTCGCGCCACCTTCCCCTCAAGGGGAAGGCTTTTTGGGGTACAAGGGGAAGGCTTGAGGGGTCACAGGATGAAGCCGCCGTCCACCGTCAGCACCTGACCGGTGATGAAGTCCGCCTCGGCGCCGGACAGGAACAGCACGGCGCGCGCCACGTCCTCCGGCGTGCCCAGCCGACCCATGGGCGTTTCCTGCGCCAGCTGGGGCAGCACCTCCGGTGGCAGCGCATCCAGCATGTCGGTGCGGATCACCCCCGGCGCCACGCAATTGACACGGATATGAGTGGGCGCCAGCTCCGACGCCAGCGACCGGGTGAGACCGATCAGCGCCGCCTTGGTGGCGGAATAGGTCACCTCGCAGCTGGCGCCGCGCTGACCCCAGATGGAGGAGATATTGACGATGCACCCCTCGTGGGCATGGAGCATGGGCGGCAGCACCGCCTGGATGGTGTGGAACGCCCCGTCCACGTTGACGGAGAAGTAGCGGCGCCACATCTCGTCGCTCACGTCCTGAAAGAGGGACTGACCCGCCACGCCGGCGTTGTTCACCAGCAGGGACACCGGGCCGAAGCTCTCCTCCACCCGGCGCACCATCTCGTTCACCTGCGCCCGGTCGGACACGTCCGCCTGCACCGCCATGGCCCGGCAGCCCGCCGCCGTCAGCTCCGACACCAGAGAGCGGGCGCAGTCCTCCCGCACCCGGTAGTTGACGCACACCGCCCAGCCCGCCCGGGCAAGCGCAGACGCCACCGCCCGGCCGATCCCCCGGGAGGAGCCGGTGACAAGAGCGATCTTTTCCATATGCTTTGACCTCCTGACGGAAAAAAAAGCAGGGGCAGCGCCGCCTGCTATTTCCTGCTTATTTTCTTCTGCGGCCGCCCCGCTTGCCCGCCATATGGCGGTTGAACTCCGACTGCTTGCTGTCGGACACGGACATGAACTGCTTGAGCTTGTCCTCAAAGGAGGCGTCTGCCGGGGGCAGCGTTTCCTGCGGCGGCGCGGCAAATGAGGGTGCGGGACGGACGGCGGGACGGACGGGAGTGCGACGGGGCGGGGCGCTTTGCGCCTGCTTGATGGATAGATTGATCTTCCCCTCCGGCGACACGGACAGCACCTTGACCTGAACCTCCTGCCCCTCGGAGAGAAAATCATGCACGTCGCTGACGAAGCTGGCGGACACCTCGGAAATATGCACCAGACCGGACTTGCCGCCCGGCAGCACCACGAAGGCGCCGAATTTGGTGATGGCGCTTACTTTACCGGTGACGATCGATCCTACGTCCCATTCCATCCTCGTTTACCGCCCCCTGCCCGTTAATCGTTCACGTCGATGAAGATCCGTTCGCCGGCCTCTACCATGTTCAGATCTTCCCGAGCCTTGTTCTTGATGAACTCCTCGTCGTCCGCCTTGTCCAGATCGGACTGGAGGCTCTGATTCTCCTGCTGCAGCTGCTGCACCTGAGAGGACAGGTCTGTGGCGCGGCGCTCTTCCTGCCGCAGCTTGCCGTACAGCTGCAGCAGCTCGACGCCCAGTACGGCGATCAGTACCGCCAGCACCAGCACGGTGATGAAGCTATTGCCTTTTTTTGCCTTTTTCGCGCTTTTCACGGTTGTGATGACCTCCCCAATAGCCGCCGCGGCGGTGCACCAGGATAAAATCCCACCTATATTTTTTTATTTTAGCGTATTGATTGAAAAAATGGAAGTGTTTTTTCGCAAAACGGAAAAATTTTTTTAGCAATTGGAAAAGAAAGCGGGAGGGAAGCAGCAAAAGCCGAACCAGCGCGGCGACCGTGTCTACCCAGAAATCCCACAGAGGATGCCGCCACGCCGTCGGCAGGAGGGAGTAGAGTCCGGCGCCGCCCAGCAGACCCGGCACAGTGAAAAGCCGCAGCTCGCCGTCGCCCCAGCGCCGGGCAAACACCGCCAGCGACGCCAGCAGCGCCAGCGCGTAGGCGCCGTCCAGCAGGTGGGTAAGCCAGCGCCGGCGACAGCGGCGGCGCACCGCCCCCGTCACATCGTACACCAGCGCGGCGCACAGGCCGGTCAGCGCCGACAGGATCAGCAGCGTCCACTGCTGGGCGATGTGATTTTCCATCAGCCGAACAGTCGCCGGAACAGCGAGCCCCGCTCCTGAGGCCCGTCCTCGTACGCCACGGAGTCGATCCGTCCGTCCACCTGCAGCTCGCCGCCGTCCAGCGTCAGCTTGCCGATGTGCAGATCCGACCCGGCGACGATCATAGACCCTTCGCAGGTGGTCAGCACGATGCAGCTTTCGTCGAACCGCGCTACGTCCTCCACGCCGGATACCGTCAGCTTTTCCCGCCCCTCCAACTGCAGCCGGTGGCGCAGGGCGGGGGCGCTCGTGACCTCATAGGGCATAAAAAAACTCCTCTCACATGGTGTGGTTGTTGACACCATATGAGAGGCGCTTTGGTTTTATGACAAGCCCTCGCCGATCTCCCGGTACATGGCGGCGGCTTCCGCCTTGCCGGCGTTTTCCCGCACGCTGACCACCTCCACCGTGACGGTGCGCGCGCCGAAACGGATGGCGATGCGGTCGCCCTCCTTCACCTCGTAGCTGGCGCGCTGCACCCGCCCGTTGACGCTGACCCGCTCGCTGTCGCAGGCCTCGTTGGCCACGGTGCGCCGCTTGATGAGGCGGGAGACCTTCAGATATTTGTCAAGACGCATGGCTTTTCTCCTTAAAAAGTCCCGGTGCGCAATGCGCACCGGGACCGCGATTTGCCGTTTGTTTTACTTGGACTTGGCAACAGCGCTCTTCAGCCCCTGACCGGCCTTGAAGGTGGGAACCTTGGTGGCGGGAATCTTCCCGGGAGCCTTGGTCTGGGGATTCAGACCCGTGCGGGCAGCGCGCTTCTTGGTCTCGAAGGAGCCGAAGCCGACCAGCTGTACCTTTTCGCCCTTGACCAGAGCGGCGGTGACGGCAGCGATGGTGGCGTCAATGGCGGCAGCGGAGTCCTTCTTGGACAGGCCGGCCTTCTCGGCGACAGCAGCGATGAGTTCAGTCTTGTTCATGTTTCTACCTCCTAAAAAAATAATCATCCTTGGTGATCTATCCTAATGCGGTGATCCGCGTTAAGAACGTTTTGCCCCGTCCCACAAAGCCGTTATTTCTTCCGGAGAAAGCTCCTCCACCGTGCGACCCCGGGCAGCGGCGCCATTCTCCACGGCGCGGAAACGGCGTATGAATTTTTCGCAGGCGGCGGCAATGGCCTCCTCCGGATCGACTCCGGCGAAGCGGCCCGCCTTGACGGCGGCGAACAGTACGTCACCCAGCTCGTCCTCTACACCGTGACCGTCTGCCACGGCACGGCGCAGCTCCTGCGTTTCCTCGTCCAGCTTGTCCAACGCACCGGAGATATCCGGCCAGTCGAACCCGGCTGCGGCGGCCTTTTTCTGCAGCTTTTCTGCCCGCCACAGGCCCGGCAGACTGCGGGCCACACTGTCCATGGCGTCGGAAACGGTGGAGTGCCCCTTCTCCTGCCGCTTCAGCTTGTCCCAGCTTTGGAGCACGCCCTCCGGCGTGTCCTCGTGGGCGGAGCCGAACACGTGGGGGTGGCGGAACAGCAGCTTGCGCACCACGCCGTCGCACACGTCGTCCATGGTGAAGCGGCCGGCGTCCTTTTCAATGTCGGCGTGGAACACCACCTGCATCAGCACGTCGCCCAGCTCCTCCCGCAGCAGCGCGGGATCGTCCAGATCGATGGCCTCGGCGGCTTCGTACGCCTCCTCCAGCAGGCCCCGGCGGATGCTCCGGTGGGTCTGCACCTTGTCCCAGGGGCAGCCGTCCTCAGAGCGGAGGATGCGGATGATCTCCAGCAGATCCTCGTAGCCGTAGTGTTCTTTCTCCTCAAAATTTACCATATTTACGCTCCTATTGCAAGAGGGATTTGCGAAAAGTTCATCGAATACGCAGAAGATCCGCCCATTTTTTGCCGTTTGGAAGGGAAATCACGTCTTCACGGCGCACGGCGCCCAGGGCGAGCGCCAGCACGGCGTAGAGGATTACTGCCGCCGCCAGAGAGAAAAGCGCGGCGCTCCGCTCCGCCGCCACATGGCAGAGAAGACCGAAAAACGCCCGCCCGCCGGCGGCACAGGCCGCCGCCGCCAGTGCAGGACGCCACAGAGCGCCCCAGTAGCCCGGCCGCTCCGGCACCAGACGAGCCACCGCGATCAGATCCAGCACGGCGATGAGCCCGTAGCACAGCAGCGTGCTGTAAGACGCGCCGCGGACGCCCACGGCGGGATCGCCCACCAGCAGGTAGTTGGACGCGATCTTCACCGCGCCGCCGGCAAGCAGCGTCCACAGGGGGACACGCTCGTGTCCGCAGGCTTGCAGAACGCCGCTGCAAAGCGTCATCAGGCACACGCAGATGCTGGCAAGGCCCAACAGCCCCAGATGCCCCGCAGCGGCCTCCGCTGTGTGGGGAATGTCGGGGTACAGCAGACGCAGCACCGGCAGGGCCATGGCAGAGAGCACCGCGCCGGCAGGCATGGCCAGCAGCGCGGTGAAGCGGAAGGCGGACGCCAGATGGCGCCGGGCGCCGGCACCGTCGTGACGGGCCCGGGCGGCAGTGACCGCCGGGATGAGACTGACGGACACGGGGGCGAGGAGCGCCGGCGGCAGGGTAAACAGATTCACACCGTAGGTATACTCCCCGTAGAGCGCGGCGGCACGGTCAGCGGAAAGACCCAGAGCCCGCTGCAGCGTGCCCAGCACCAGAGAGGTGTCCAGCACGGTGATGAGGCTCATGCCGCAGGCGCCGATGGTGATGGGGATGCCGGTGCGCAGCAGGCGGCGCAGGATCGCGCCCCGGCTGTCGGGCGCATCGGCGCCCCTTTGCCGGCTGCGGCGGGTGAGAAAGTAGATCGCCAGCGCCAGCGCCGCCGCCGCGGTGGCGGCGGTGACGCCGCCGATGGCACCGGCCGCCGCCACGTGGCGGGGAAAGCCCCGGCGCAGCAGCGTCCACGCCAAAAAGAAGCCCACCAGCGCCTTGACCAGCGATTCGATCAGCTCGCTGGCGGCGGTGGGTCGCATATTGCCCTGCCCCTGGGTATAGCCCCGCAGGGGCGCCATGAAGCACACCAGCAGCACCGCCGGAGACAGCACCCGCACCGCAGTCTCCGCCGCCGGATCGTGCAAAAGGCCGCTCAGCGGCCGCGCCAGCAGGAACATGCCCAGCGAGGAGACGGCACCCAGCGCCAGAAAGAGAGCCAGCGCCACCCGGAGGATCCGCCGCTTTTGGTTTTCCCGGCCCAGCGCCTCCGCCTCCGACACCATGCGGCTCATGGCCAGCGGCAACCCGGCGGTAGACAGCGCCAGCAGCAAGCGGTAAATGTTATAGGCGGCGTAAAAATGCGCCATGCCCTCGCTGTCCAGCAGGTTGCCCAGCGGGATCTTGTACAGCGCGCCGATGACCTTGGTCACCGCCACGGTGACCGTGAGCACCATGGCGCCGCTCAAAAAGCTTTGCCGCCGTGAGTTGGACATGGTCACCTCCTGCAATGGTTCAGCCCAGCAGCTCCTGATGGAAGCGGCGGAACGTCTCCAGATTTTCCCGGAGCTTCTCCGGGCGGGTCATGTATTCAGCGGGATATTTGGGGTGGAACACCCGGCTGATGCGCTGGCGCACCGGATCCACCATCTTGGTGGAGCCGCCCGCCCCCAGCGAGAGGATGCTGTGCAGCTCCTCCATGATGTAGATATTATACAGCCCCTCGGCGCCGGGTATGCACCAGCCCACGTTTTCAAAGCTGCCGGACATATATTTCTGCCGGTAGAGGTAGTAGGGCGTGAAGCCCTTGCCCCGCAGCGTCTGCGCGGCGTAGTCCAGCATCTGCCCCACCGCGGCGGCGCTGGGGATGGCGCTGCCCTCCAGCATGATGCGGCTGCCCTTTTTCAGCGCCAGCGTGTGGACGGTGATGTTGTCCGGCCCCATGGAAAGGCATCCGTCCAGCGTGCGGCGGAAGCCCTCCGGCGTATCCTCGGGAAGCCCGGCGATGAGATCCATGTTCACGTGGGGAAAGCCCGCCTCCGCCGCCAGCGCCATGGCCCGCGCCACGTCGGCGGCGGTGTGGCGCCGCCCGATGGCGGAGAGCACCCGGTCGCTGAGGGACTGGGGGTTGACGCTGATGCGATCCGCGCCCCGGCGGAGCAGCACTGCCAGCTTGTCCCGGTCGATGGTGTCGGGACGGCCCGCCTCCACGCAGTACTCCGCGCAGCCGGACAGATCAAAGCTGTCGTTCAGATGACCCAGCAGACGATCCAGCTGAGCGGGCGAGAGAGTGGTGGGCGTGCCGCCGCCCATGTAGAAGGATTTGACGCGAAGCCCCGTTTCCGCCACCATGCGCCCGGCGTCGGTGATCTCACGGCACAGCACGTCCAGATATTCGTCGATCAGACCCAGCGAACGCTCCACCGACTGGGACACGAAGCTGCAGTAGGCGCAGCGGGTGGGACAGAAGGGGATGCCCACGTAGAGGGAGATGTCCTCCGGGCGCAGCTCCGCCTTGGCCCGCAGGCCGGCCTGCGCCGTTTCGATGGCCAGCTGCCGCCGGGCGGGAGAGACGTAATAGGTTTTGTCAAGGATGCGATCCACCTGCCGGGGGGTGCTGCCCGCCAGCAGCAGCCGCTCCGCCAGCTTGCCGGGGCGGATGCCGGTGAGAGCGCCCCAGGTGGGCGTGACGCCGGTGACGGCCTGCGCCGCCTTGAAAAAGCTCAGCTTCACCACCCGCTGGCGCAGACGCTCCGCCTCGTAGCGATCCAGCTCCGGGGCGATCACCGCCCGGGAGGCGCCCCGGCAGACCTTGCCGCCGTACTCGATCACCGTCACGGCGGAGGCGTATTTTTTCCCCTGCCGCAGCCGGATCTCCGCCCGGCTGCCGTCGTCCCGGTCGTACACCGGGCGCTCGTCGGGGAAAAAGGCCAGCAGGCTCTGCTCCACGGCGTAGCGCTCGTCGTGCCCGTGAAAGATCAGTCTCATGGCTTCAACCCCTGTTTCATATAGGGATTATGGGCGCGCTCAAAGGAGAGCGAGGTGGCCTCCTCGTGACCGGGCAGCACCTGCGCGTCGCCCTCCAGCGCGGCAAGCCGCGCCAGCGAACGGAGCATCTGGCGGTAGCTGCCGCCGGGGAAGTCGGTGCGGCCGCAGCTCATGCAAAAGAGCGTGTCGCCGGAAAAGAGAACGTCGCCGCACAGAAGGCACACCGAGCCGGGAGTGTGACCCGGCGTTTCCAGCACCCGGAGGGACAGCGTGCCCAGCGTCAGCACGTCGCCCTCGGCATAGTACCGCTGGTGCGCTTCGTCCAGCCGGGGAAAACGCAGCTCGCCCCCGTCGCCGTCACAGACGTCGGAGGCGTGGATATAGACCGGCACGTCGAACTGCCGCAGCAGCGGACGCACGGCGGTGTAATGATCGTAATGCCCGTGGGTCAGCAGGATATACCGCAGAGCGCAGCCGCTTTGCCGCACCATGGCGGCAAGGCGCTCCGGCTCGTCGCCGGGGTCGATGAGGGCGCACACGGCGGCGTCCTCGTCGCACAGGAGGTAGCAGTTGGTCTGAATAGGGCCTACGCAGGCGGAATAGATTTTCATGGCACTTCTCCTTACAGATCGTCCGTGTCCACCACCAGCGTGACGGGCCCGTCGTTGACGGAGCTGACCTGCATGTCGGCACCGAAACGGCCGGTGGCCACGCGGTACCCCTTTTCCCGGCACAGCGACACGAACAGCTCGTACAGGGGCACGGCGGTCTCCGGCCGGGCGGCCGCCAGATACTCCGGGCGGCGACCCTTGCGGCAGTTGCCGTACAGGGTGAACTGGGAGATCACCAGGATCTCCCCGCCTACGTCGTCCAGACTCAGGTTCATTTTGTCGTTTTCATCGTCAAAGATCCGCAGGCCGGTCAGCTTGTCCGCCAGCTTGCGGCACTGGGCCTCGGTATCGTTTTGCCCCACCCCCAGCAGGATGAGGAAGCCGCGCCCGATCTGCCCCACCGTTTCACCGGCAATGGACACGGAGGCACTGCGCACACGGGTCAAGACTGCTCGCATCTGTTTTCTCCTTCATTTCGTTATTCAACCCGCCCGGCGGGTCACCTTCATCACGCCGGAAATCTGCTCCAGCTTCCGCTTGAGCATCTGCAGATGCTCCGCGTTGGGCACCTGCACGTCGATCTCCACCAGCGCGAAGCCATCCGGCGTGCTGCGGGCGTTGAGGGAGGAAACCTGGGTTTTGGTGGAGGACAGGGCGGTGGAGACGTCCACGATGATGCCCATGCGATCCTTGGCAAACACCTCCAGCGTGGTGCGGTAAGTCTCGTTGGTCTTTTCCGCCCAGCTGACCTTGATCCAGCGCCCCTCCTCCCCGGCGGCGCGCCGGTCGGGGCTGGCGTTGGGACAGTCGGCGCGGTGAACGGATACGCCGTAGCCCCGGGTGATGAAGCCCACCACCTCGTCGCCGGGCACGGGAGAGCAGCACTTGGCAAACTTCACAAGACACCCGGTCAACCCCTCCACCACGATGCCCTGCTCGCCGTGGACCCGGCGCACAGGGGCGGCGGGCTTGGCGGTGGGGGCGGTGGGAGAGGACTCCTGCTCCGGCCCCTGCCGCTGGCGGAGGATGTGGTTGATCTCCTCCCGCAGGCGGCCGATGACCTTCAATGCCGTGACGCCGCCGTAGCCGATGGCGGCGTACATATCGTCCAGCGTGTTGAAGCTGAGCTTTTTCAGCACGCCCGGCAGGTTCTCCTCGCTGGTCAGCTCCTTGAGCGTGACGCCGCAGCGCTTGAGCTCCGACTCGAAGGAGGAGCGGCCGTTGACGATGTTCTCGTCCCGGCGCTCCTTCTTGAACCACTGGCGGATCTTGCTGCGGGCGTTGCTGGAGCAGGCGATCTTGATCCAGTCCCGGCTGGGGCCGTGGGCGTTCTGGGAGGTTTCCACCTCCACCACGTCGCCGTTTTGCAGCTTGTAGTCGAACTGCACGATGCGGCCGTTGACCTTGGCCGCCACCATGTGGTTGCCCACGGCGGAGTGGATGTTGTAGGCAAAGTCGATGGGGGTGGCGCCGGCGGGCAGGTTGATCACGTCGCCCATGGGGGTGAACACGAACACCTCGTCGGCGAACATATCCACCTTCAGGGAGTGGATGAAGTCCTCGGCGTCGGCCCCCTCCTGGTTCTCCAGCAGGCGGCGGACCCACTCGTAGTTCCGCTCGTCGCCGGCACCCTGACCGCCCTGCTTGTACTTCCAATGGGCGGCGATGCCGTATTCCGCCACCTCGTGCATCTCCTGCGTGCGGATCTGCACCTCGAAGGGCACGCCGTTCTGCCCCACCACCGTGGTGTGCAGGCTCTGGTACATGTTGGGCTTGGGCGTGCCGATATAGTCCTTGAAACGGC
>JAFTBL010000074.1 GCA_017455225.1 Oscillospiraceae bacterium | reverse complement strand
TCCCTCTTGCCACCGGGCGCAAAACATGGTAATATCACCCTAACGAGATCTATGCGGGAGGAAGCTATGTACTGCACGAGAAAAGTAAACGAGGACTACACGTGGGTCGGCGCGGACGGCCGGCGCCTTGCCATGTTCGAGGGCGTGTTCGACGTGCCCTACGGCATCTCATTCAACAGCTATCTGCTCAAGGACGAGAAGACGGTGCTGTTCGACACGGTGGACAGCGCCGTGCGCCGCCAGTTCCGGGAGAATCTGCTCCACGCGCTGGACGGGCGGAAGCTGGACGCGGTGGTGGTGCACCACATGGAGCCGGATCACACCGCCGAGCTGGAGGATCTGCTGCTTATGTGGCCGGAGCTGGAGATCTATTGCTCCGCCGCCGCCCGGAACATGATGCGCCAGTTTTTCGGCGACAAGCTGGACGGCCGCGTCCATACGGTGAAGGAGGGCGACGTTTTGTCCACGGGGCATCACACGCTGCAGTTCGTGGCGGCGCCCATGGTGCACTGGCCGGAGGTGCTGATGACCTACGACGCCACCGACAGGCTGCTGCTGACCGCCGACGCCTTCGGCTGCTTCAACGCCCTCAACGGCAGGCTCTTTGCCGACGAGGTGGATTTTGACCGGGATTATCTGGATCCCGCCCGCCGCTACTACACCAACATCGTGGGCAAATACGGCCCCCAGGTGCAGGCGGTGCTGAAAAAGGCCGCCGGGCTGGAGATCTCCATGCTGCTGCCGCTTCACGGCTTCGTGTGGCGGAAGGAGCTGGGGTATATTCTGGGCAAATACGACCTGTGGAGCCGGTACGAGCCGGAGGTGCGGGGTGTGCTGATCGCCTACTCCAGCGTGTACGGCAACACCGAGTCCGCCGCCAATCTGCTGGCCTGCCGCCTGGCGGAGCAGGGCGTGGCGGTGCAGATGTACGACGTGTCGGTGACCAATGCCAGCTACGTGCTGTCCGAATCGTTCAAGTACAGCCATCTGGTGTTTGCCACCACCACTTATAACATGGGCGTCTTCATCACCATGGACGAGCTGCTGCGGGATATCGCGGCCCACAATCTGCAAAACCGCACCTGTGCGCTGATCGAAAACGGCACGTGGGCGCCCGCCGCCGCCAAGGGGATGGAGTCCATTCTGGAGCCTCTGCACTGGCAGCGTCTGGCGGAGCCCGTCACGGTGCGCTCGGCGCCGGGGGAGGCCCAGCGTGAGCAGCTGGAATCGCTGGCGCAGGCGCTTGCCGCCGACCTGCGCGGCGGCGCGGCGGCGGAGGAGCCGCCGGCGGAGAGCGGGAAGCGGTTCGTGTGCAAGGTATGCGGTTACGTGTATGAGGGGCCGTCGTTGCCGGAGGATTACAAATGCCCCGTGTGCGGCGCCGGCGCGCAGTATTTCAGAGAGGAGGAGAGCAAGGGATGAAGAAGTTTGTCTGCACGGTTTGCGGTTTCATCTACGAGGGCGAGGCCCTGCCCGCCGATTACGTGTGCCCCGTGTGCGGCGTGGGCGCCGACCAGTTCGAGGAGCAGGCGTAAAAGACACCGGCCGTTAAAAAACTGCGCTGCCGCAGCGGCAGCGCAGTTTTTAGCGCGTCAAAAAAGCCTCGCAGAGTTCCGCCGCCGCAGCGGCGGAAGATATTTTATCGTAATTTCTGACGACATGTGCGTCAGAAATTACACCTCTCAGACTACGAAGTTAAGTGAGTGTCCAAATCTTTGATTTGGCAACACGAACTTATGCGCAGCGAAGCGAAGCTTTGCGAATTGTCCGCCAAAGGCGGACAAAGAGTGCGCGGAGTAGGCTGCACGCCTTTTGTCAAAAAGCGGCTATGCCGTTTTTTGACAGTCTTAAAACTGCGCTGCCGCAGCGGCAGCGCAGTTTTCTTGTTGCGCACATCGAGATCTGCCGGGCGGAGCGGCGTTGGTCATTCCGCCTCCGGCTCCGTCCACGGCTCCATGGTGGCAACGCACCGGTTGATGTTCTTGCCCAGCTGGTGGAACTTGGCCTCGTAGTCGGTCATCACGCCCACCACGCCCCCGGCGTGGAGATCCCGTGTTACCTCCGACAGGGCGAAGCCGAAGGAGGGGATCTCCTCCAGCGACCACTCGAACAGCTTGTCGTTGTCGGTCTTGAAATGGATCTGACCCTTTTGCGCCAGCACCTTGCGGTACAGCTTGAGGAAATTGCCGTGGGTCAGCCGCCGCTTTTTCTGGTTGCTCTTGGGCCACGGGTCGCAGAAGTTGATGTAGATCCGGTCCACCTCGCCGGGGGCGAACAGCTGGGGCAGCAGCGCCGCGTCGGCGTCGATGAAAAACACGTTGCCCAGCCCCGCGTCCCGGCACCGCTCCATGGCCACCACCATGGCGTCCGGCACCTTTTCCACCGCGATCAGCAGCACGTCCGGTTCCGCCGCCGCGGTCTGTGCCGTAAAGCGCCCCTTGCCGCAGCCCAGCTCCACCCGCAGCTCCTTCGCCCCGGGCAGCAGTGAGCGCCAGCTGCCCCGCAGCGTCTCCGGCTGCCGGATCAGCAGCGTGCCGCAGGCCTCCATCCGGGGCACCAGATTTTTCTTTTTCCGCATCCGCATCGAGCGATCCCTCCGCCGCTTTTTTGGTTATGATACCACATTTCCGCACCGGATGCAAACGGTGGTTTGCCCGCGGCGCCGGATCCAATAGGCAAAATAGGCAAAATAGGCAAAATCGAAAAGCTGTTTTTGACAAATCGTCAAAAAACACAGAAACCAAAAAAATCCCACGGAAAGTGCTTGCTAAAGTTTAAACAATATATTATAATAGTTAAGCTATGAGTATCACTGCGCCGCCGCGTCCGCGCGGGGCGAAAACAGCAGGGGAGGTATACCGTTATGACCCACGTTTTGCTGGAGAAAAAGGGACACGTCGCCGTCGCCACGGTGAACCGGCCTCAGGCGCTCAACGCTCTCAATTCCGAGGTGCTGAACGATCTGCAGGAGTTGGTGGACACCGTTCGGGCCGACGGCGATATTTATGCCCTGATCCTGACGGGCGCCGGAGAAAAGGCCTTCGTGGCCGGCGCCGACATTGCTGAAATGAGCTCGCTGAACGCGGCCTCCGGCCGCGCCTTCGGCAAGAAGGGGAACGACGTGTTCCGCGCGCTGGAGACGCTTCCCATCCCCACCATCGCCGCGGTGAACGGCTATGCGCTGGGCGGCGGCTGCGAGCTGAGCATGGCCTGCGACATCCGCATCTGCGCCGAGAACGCCGTGTTCGGCCAGCCGGAAGCGGGGCTGGGCATCACCCCCGGCTTCGGCGGCACCCAGCGTCTGGCGCGGCTGATCGGGCCGGGCATGGCCAAGCAGCTGATCTATTCCGCCCGCAATATCAAGGCGGACGAGGCGCTGCGTGTGGGCCTTGTGAACGCGGTCTATCCCGCCGCCGAGCTGATGCCCGCCGCCGAGAAGCTGGCCTCCGCCATCGCCGGCAACGCGCCGGTGGCGGTGCGCGCCTGCAATCAGTTGGCGGATGTCGAAGCCTGCAACAGCAATGGGCAGTAGTCCTACAGGG
>JAFTBL010000073.1 GCA_017455225.1 Oscillospiraceae bacterium | reverse complement strand
GCCTGCGGCGAGTTATATTGAGTTGCAGTTATACCGTTGAAAAACATGCACAGACGTGATAGCATTTATCTGAAAAAGCTGGCAATGGGAGAAAAGAATATGATAGACGAGAATCGAACCAATGTTATCAAATACCTTGAAAAAGATGTTTTGGAGGTTCAAAGCTATGGAATCAAGTTTAATGATGGCAGAATATTAGATTTTTCTGAATGCAAAAAGAACTATGAGGCTAAAAAGAGCGTTAAGATCCCTACCTGTGTCGGTGATAGAAATATCTGTAAAAGACAATTCATTTTTTACTGTGATGATAGTACGGTCATTGTTGAATTCATTAAAAAGCCATTTTTAATAGAGTTATTTACCAAACCCATGCACATTCGTTTTTATGAAATGCAGAAGAGAATTTGTAAGTTTGGATTTACCACTTATGATTTAACATAAACCAACTCCGGCTTTTCGGGATAGCAAGTGCACATCATAAGGGATATTCCCATAAAATGCAATATGGGAATATCCCTTGCGCTATCATGTCACAGGGTGATATTGTGTTACAGCTAAGACTTCGTGATCTGCGTGAGGATCGTGATCTGAAGCAGCAGGCTCTGGCAGAGCTTTTGCGGGTACACCAGACGACCTATTCCGACTATGAACGCGGCAAGCTGAATATCCCGCTTACGGCTCTGGATACGCTGGCCGATTTCTATGGCGTCAGCGTGGATTATCTGCTGGGCAGGACTGCCGTCAGGGAGCCGTACCCGGCGAAATAGCCGGGCGCATTTCCTGCGTGCCGCGCGACCGATCAAAACCAAGCTGGGGGGGTGGGCGTACCCCGCCCAGACCCGTCCCATAGCGACCCGTACCCCTTGCGCTGCAGCGGGTACGGGTTTTTCTCCGCAAAGCGAAGAAATTATGTAAACTATGAGCCTCCGCGGTTGACAACAAAAGCGGGACAGGCTACAATGAGGCAGACGAAAAAACGGATCGGAGGGGCGGCTATGAAAAAACTCAACGGCGCGTGGGAGCCGAAGGGCTATATCGGCCCTCGCGTGGAGATCAAGGGTTGCCGGCTGGTGCGCCTGTGGCGGGGCGCCGTGGTGCTGGACACCGGCTTTGCCGCCCGGCCGCAGGGGGAGAGCGTGGAACTGGAGCTTGCGGAGCGGGGACTGCGCCATGCGCCGGGGGAGGAGCCCTATGCCGTCGTCAAGGTCTGCCGATATGAAAACGGCGCACTGACGATGGTGGACGATTTCCCCATCACAGGCGAGAGCACGGAGGTTTTGTACCCTACCGGAAACAGCCGCTACGGCGACGCGGAGGAGGACCGGAAGGCGCTGGCTCTGCTGCGGGGCGAATGGATCGGCAGCGAGGGGACGCGGCTGCGCTTTCGCGGGCGCACCATGCAGTGTGCCTACGGCGATGAGCCGTGGCGCGGCGCCGAGCAGGTCGTTGTGCTGCGCCGCCGCAGCGACGGGGAAGTGACCGTGCGCAGCCGGGATCCGGCGAAGGATATGCTGGGCTTCTTTGCCCCGCTGCGCTGGCAGGGCGACACGCTGGCCACCTATGTGCCGGTGTGTGACGCGCCGTCGGTGCAGATCGTTTTTACGAGGAAGGATCGAAAGGGCAACTGACGGGGGGAGACGGACGTGAGCGCATTTTGGAAAAGACGGACGGGTACGCCCGCCCCGAAGGAGCCGGCGGAGCTGACTGCCGGGCAAATCAGATGACGCGGCAGCGGCGGATCGCCCACTATGAGGCGCAGCTGCGGCGCGTGAACGGCGCGTGCGCGGCGCTGGACAAGGCACTGGCGCGTTTTCGCGCCGTCCGGTCTGCGGCGGAGGAGCTGGACGCCTATTACGGCGGCGACCTTTGGCGCTGCGATCTGGCCGCCGACGAGGCGGGACTGCTGCCGGAGGGACTGCGCCGGGGCGTATTGAGTGAGGACGGCGCCTATAACGCGCTGGAGGAATACCGGCACCGGCAGGCGCTGTTGAACGCAATGGAAGAGAGGGAGTAGGCGGGTATGATGCAGGCGCTTTTTCCCATGGAGCTGACGGTGCCGATGGTGCTGATCGTGATCGTGGGCGTGTTTCTGGCGTCTTTTGTGGACGGCATTGCCGGCGGCGGAGGCATCATCTCCGTGCCCACCTATTTTCTGGCGGGACTGCCGGCGCATCTGGCGCTGGGCACCAACAAGCTGTCCTCCGTCATCGGCACCACGGTGTCCACCGGGCGTTTTGTCCGGGGCGGCTACGTGGACTGGAAGCTGGGCATCCCCTCGGTGGTGCTGGCGCTGGTGGGCTCCCATCTGGGCACCCGGCTGCAGCTGGCGGTGGACGAGCGATATCTCAAATGGCTGCTGCTGGCGGTGCTGCCGCTGGTGGCACTGGTGGTGCTGCGGCAGCGCACTTTCCCGGAGGAGCGGGGCAATATCCCCGCCGCCCGGCAGACCGCCATCGTGTTGGGCGCGTCGCTGGTGGTGGGCGCTTACGACGGCTTCTACGGCCCTGGCACCGGCACCTTTTTGCTGCTGATCTTCTGCCATTTGGCCAAGCTGGATCTGCGCACCGCCTCCGGCAACGTGAAGCTGGTGAATCTGGCCAGCAATTTCGGCGCGGTGATCACGTCGCTCTCCGGCGGCAAGGTGTTCATCGTGCTGGGTCTGATCGGCGCGGTGTTCTCCGTGGCGGGCCACTACATCGGCGCCGGACTTGCCATCAAGGACGGGTCGAAGATCGTGCGCCCGGTGGTGCTGGCGGTGCTGGCGCTGCTGGCGGTGAAGATCGTGTGGGAGCTGGCGGCGGGAGGCGGCGTATGAAAAAGGCCATCGGCATTCTGGGCGGCATGGGCCCACTGGCCACGGCGGATCTGTTCCGCAAGATCGTCGACGTGACGGCGGCGGAGCGGGACGGCGACCACGTCCGGGTGTATATCGACAGCGACGGCGCCATCCCCGACCGCACGGCGGCCATTCTGAGCGGCGGCGAGGACCCGGTAGAGGAAATGGCCTCCGCGCTGCGCCATCTGGAGCTGTGCGGCGCCGACTGCATCGTTATGCCCTGCAACACCGCCCACTATTTTCTGCCCCGGCTGCAGCAGCGCACAAGGGTGCCGATCCTGAACATGCTGTCCATCACCGCACGGCGCTGTGCCGAGGGCTATCCCGGCCAACGCGCCGCCGTGCTGGCCACCCGGGGCACGCTGGCCACAGGACTGTACGATGCGGCGCTGGAGCGGGCGGGGGTGGAGTTCCTGCTGCCGGATGAGCCGGAGCGGGATCAGCTGATGCGTCTTATATACGACGTGGTGAAGGCGTCCCGGCCGCTGCTGCCGGAGAAGGCGGCGTGGCAGGCATTGCTGGAGGGATTGCGCCGCCGGGGCGCGGACTATTTCATCCTCGGCTGCACGGAGCTGCCGCTGCTGGCCAGGTCGCTGGGCGGCGGGCCCTTCGTGGACCCCACCGAGGAGCTGGCCCGTTACGCCGTGACGTATTGCGGCTATCCCGTGCGGGATCGGACGTGAGCGGGAAAAATTGCATACGGAATGCCGCCTGCAGGGGCGGCATTTTTGCGCGGCGACTATCCGGATCGGATAGGAGTTAGTGGTCACTTTGTATGATTTCTTCACAAACTGAACAGAATTTTTAGTGAAAACGACGAAAACGGACGGAGGGGATTTGGAACAACCTCCGAAAGTTTTTGTCGGATGAAAAATCCGCTTTACGGGGTGAAAACCGGCAGATATAATACAAACAGAAGCCGATCATCCGTCGGTTTTTCACATTTGTTTGGAAGGGGAGTCAAAAAGTGAAGGAAAAGAAAAAAATGGGACTTGGCGCCAAGATCCTGATCGGCCTGCTGGCCGGTATCGTGGTGGGCGCCATTTTCTGGCTGGCCATGGGCGCAGAGGCCGCCGGCACGTTTACGGCGGCGTGGATCAAGCCCTTCGGCGACATCTTTGTCAACCTGCTCAAGTTCATCGTGGTGCCGCTGGTGCTGCTGAGCATCATGGACGGCGTGATCTCCATGGGCGACATCACCAAGGTGGGCAAGATCGGCTGGAAGACCATCGCCTACTTCCTGGTCACCACCGCCATTGCCTGCGTGATCGGCCTGGTGGTCGCCAACCTGTTCAAGGGCGCGTTCCCGGTGCTGGGCCTGGAGGAGGGCGCCGAGTACGAGGCCAAGACGACCAAGCTGATGGACACCATCGTCAACATCTTCCCCAACAACGCCATCTCGCCGCTGGCCAATTCCTCCATGCTGCAGATCATCGTCATCGCCCTGTTCTTCGGCTGCGGTATTCTGGTGGCCGGTGAAAAGGGCCGCGCCTTCGGCAACTGGATCTCCGCGTTCAACGAGGTCACCCAGAAGGTCATGGGCTTCATCCTCGCCCTGTCCCCCTTCGGCGTGTTTGCGCTGATGGTGTGGGTAGTGGCGGCTCAGGGTCCCAAGATCCTCACCTCGCTGGGTCTGGTGCTGCTGGCAGCGTACATCGGCTACATCATCCACGTGGTTTTGGTGTACAGCATGTCTGTGAAGATCTTTGCCAAGATGAGCCCCCTGACCTTCTTCAAGAAGGTGTTCCCCGCAGCGGCCTTTGCCTTTACCTCCACCTCCTCTGTTGCGTCCCTGCCGGTGAGCAAGGAGTGTACCGACGATATGGGCGTGGAGAACGAAATTTCCTCCTTCGTGCTGCCGCTGGGCGCCACCATCAACATGGACGGCACCGCCATTTACCAGTGCGTGGCCGCCATCTTCCTGGCCAAGTGCATCGGCGTGGATCTGACTCTGACCCAGATGGTGGTCATCGTAGTCACCGCCACGCTGGCCTCCATCGGCACCGCCGGTACCTCCGGCGCCGGCATGATCATGCTGGCCATGGTGCTGGATGCGGTGGGCATCCCGCCAACCTACATCGGCATCATCTACGGCGTGGATCGCCTGTTCGACATGGGCCGTACCGCGCTGAATGTGATCGGCGACGTGTCCTGCTCGGTGTGCGTGCACCGGTGGGAATCCGGCGAGCTGAAAAAGGCAAAGTGACCGGAATATAGAAGGAAACGGATCCGGGGCGTCCTCCGCAGGAGGGCGCCCCCTTCATTTTTCAGCGCGGCAGCGCCCCGGCGGGGCGCTTTTTTTGCGCAAAAACGCCCCTGTTGCCCGCCCCGGGGCAACAGGGGGGACAACAGAGCGCTCCGCCAGAAGGTGAGACAGAAGCGCCCCCAGCGGGGCAGGAAAGGAGAACGCCATGGAACAGGAGATCATCACACCCCGGATCGGTGCGGCGGAAGTCCGCGCCGCCACGGAGATCCTCAAAAAGTACAAGCAGGGCAAGGCGCATCTGGAGCAGCGCATCATCGACAACGAGCAGTTTTGGAAGCTGCGCCACTGGGAGCAGATGGACAAGGGCGGCAGCGGCGGAAACGGAGCCGACCCCCGGCCCCGCAGCGGCTGGCTGGTCAACTGCAT
>JAFTBL010000072.1 GCA_017455225.1 Oscillospiraceae bacterium | reverse complement strand
TCCCGCCACGGGCTGGGCCGGCCCGGCTCGGTCAGCGTGCCGCGGTACTCTTTCATCTCTTCCGCCGAGAGGTCGCAGACGTAGGCCAGCCCCTTGCGGATCAGCTCCACGGCAAACTCATAATCCTTTTCAAAATAGTCCGAGCCGTAGAAAAAGCGGTCGCCCCAGTCAAAGCCCAGCCAGTGGATGTCCTGCTGGATTGCGCCCACGTACTCGGTGTCCTCCTTGGCGGGGTTGGTGTCGTCCATGCGCAGATTGCACAGCCCGCCGTATTTCTCCGCCGTGCCGAAATCGATGCACAGCGCCTTGCAGTGGCCGATGTGCAGATAGCCGTTGGGCTCCGGCGGGAACCGGGTGTGGACGGTGACGCCCTCAAACTGCCCGCCCTCGGCGATATCCTCGTCGATAAAATTCTGAATAAAGTTTTTGCTCTCCTCCATCGGCTTCCATTCCTCGGCCATGGTGTCACACTCCCTATAAACGGTGTCATTGCGCCGCCAGCGCGGCGTTGTGTACGTTTGCAATGTGGATATTATAGCCATTGCGGCGGCAAATTGCAAGAGCGCATTGCCCCACGCGGCGCCTTACAGCGACAAAAATTCCTGCCGCGTGAGAAACAGGTTCAGCGCCTCCAGCATGCCGTTTGCGGTCAGGCGCTCCGGAAGTTCCAGGCGCCGCAGCAGCTCTGCCCGCCGCGCCGTGCTGCCGGCGCCGATCAAGCCCTTCTCCATAAGATCCGCCTTGGTGATGGGGTCGCGGGGCGGCCGGGCCTGCTCATCTTCAAAGGTGGCGCCGGCGCGGCGGAGCGTCTCCAGCAGCACCTGCGGCGTCATGCCCTCCACGCCCAGCTTGCCCTCCTTGCCGGGTTGCTTTTTCCGCCGCTCCTTGCCCGCCACGTCCGGGATATAGGCCTGCTTGACCTGCTCCTTGGGCAGCGCGCCCTTGAGATGGTTCCGGATCACGAAGCCGGCCCCGTCGCTGTCCGTCAGCAGGATCAGCCCTCTCTGCGCGGCAAGGCGGCGCAAAAAGGCCACCTTTTCCCCGTCGTGGAACACGGAAAAGCCGTCGGTGGTCACCACGGATGCTTCCACCGCCTGCAGCAGCGTATTCTTGTCGTAGCGGCCCTCCACCACGATCACTTCCCGGATCCTCGGCTTCTTCATCGCAGGGCAAGCTCCATCACGAATTGCTTCAGCTCCGCCTCGGCGTCGACGCCGCGCTCGCTCTTCATCCGCCGGTCCAGCGTCTGACACCGCTTCACCGCCCGGCGGCACCATGGGCCGTCCACCCGGCGTGCCGCCTGCAGCAGCAGCTTTGCGGGGTAGTCGGAACTCATGCCCCAGATCTGCTTGAGCCACAGCCTGTCCTTCCCGTCGTCCAGCGCCAGGCGTGCCGTGTAAAGCCGCCGCAGCTCCTTCCCCACCGCCGCCAGAATGGCGATGGGCTCGGTCTGCATCCGCAAAAGCTCGCCCAGCACCCGGGCAGCGACGTCATATTTCCCGGCGGTGATGCAGTTGGTCATGTCGAAGATCCGGGCGTCCAGCACCGGATCCGCCACCGCGTTGATATCCGCCACCGTCACGTTCTGCCCCTTGGCATAGGCGCCGATCTTCTCGATCTCCGGGATCAGCTGGCTCATCAGCGACCCGCAGGTGAACAGCAGATGGTCGGCGGCGGAGCTGTCGATGTCGTGGCCGGTGGCGGCAAAGCGCTTTTTGATCCAGCGCAGCAGGGCGGCCCGCTCCTGCTGGGCAAACTCCACCACCTCCGCCCTGTCCAGCACCTCGTTCAGCTTTCTCATCTTGGCGTCGCGCTTGAAGGGGAGCTGCTCGTAGGAGAACACCAGCGTGCAGTATTCCGGCAGATCTGACAACAGCTCGATCATCTGGCTGCGGCTGCGCTCGTCCAGCTTGTAAAGATCCAGATCCTGCACCACCACCAGCGTGTGCTCAGCCATCATGGGCATGGCCTCCACCGCGTCCGAAAGCGCCTGCACAGCAAGGCCCTTGCCCTCCATGCGGTGATAGTTGAATTCCTCAAATCCCTCCGGCACCAGCGCCTTTTTAAGCTCGTCCAGATAGAAGCGGCGCAGATACGCCTCTTCCCCGTGAAAAATATAAAGTCTGGCGACCTGACCGCTGCGCAGAGCCCCCCGCAGCCGTTCCAGAGCGTTGCCGTCCGATTTAGCCATTGCCTGCTTCCTTTCCCGCTTTGACAGTGATATTGCCGTGAACGTCGGTGCGGTAGATCACCGCGCCTGCCCCGGTCAATCGCATCATGGCCTCCTCCGTGGGGTGGCCATATGAGTTGTCGCCCACGCAGATCAGCGCCGTTTCCGGCCGCACCGCGTCCAAAAATTCCCGGGCGGAGCTGTTCTTGGAGCCGTGGTGGCTCACCACCAGCACCTCCACGTCCGGCAGGTCGTACTTTTCAATGAGCCGCCGCTCCGTGGAGCCAGCCATGTCGCCGGTGATCAGCACGTCGAAATCCCCGGCGGAGCACAGGACGGTCAGTCCCTGCTCGTTCATATCGCCGGCGCCCACCGGCGGATAGGCCGTCAGCACGGCCTCGCCCAGCGGCAGCGTGGAAACCGATTCGATCAGCCGGACACGGATCCCCTTCTTCTGCGCCAGGGTCATCAGACGCTCCCGCATGCCGAACTCGTCCTCAATATCCGGGATCCACAGCTCCTCCACACCGACACGCGCCATCAGCACCTCGACGCCGTTGGCGTGGTCGGCATGAAAATGGGTCAGCACCAACGCCGACAGGCGGCGGATGCCCACGCCGTTCAGCTCGTCCGCCGCCCGATCGCCGGCGCTGACGTAGCTGTTGCTGCTGCCGCAGTCTACCACGACGGCCCGGTCGCCTGAGGCAAGGATCACGCACTCACCCTGCCCCACGTCCACCGCCATGGCGGTCATGGTGCCGCTGCGGAACTGCGCGCCGTTCATCGCCACAGCCAGCACCAGCGTCAGCACCGCGGCGGCGCAGGCGCCGGCCACAGCCCGGCGTTTAGCCTTCAAAACCGCGCAGCCGGCGCCCATGAGATAGACATAGGGCAGCCACAGACGCAGATAAACGTTGGAAAAATACAGCGCGTGGAACGGCAGGGACGCCAGCGCCCCTGCCAGCCACACCATAGCGTGGGTCAGCAGATAACACACGATCCCCACCGCCCGTGCCGCCGGAAGGAAGACGTGCCCCAAAAGCACGGTGACGACAGCGGCGGAAAAGTTCCACGAGGCGATCGGCAGCACCAGAAGGTTGCTCACCGGCGCGATCAGGGTAAATACGTTGAAATAATACGCCGTCAGCGGGACCGTAAAAAGCAGTGCCGACGCCGTGGCGGAAAGATTGGCGGCAAAAAACGACAGGATCTGCCTGACGGCGCGGCGTTTTCCCCTGTAAATCGACGTAAACCGCTCATAAAGCTTTTCGGCAAAGAGGATCATGCCCAACGTGGCGGCAAAGCTCAGCTGCAGCCCCACACCGCCGACGGCGTAGGGATTCAGCATCAGCAGCAGCCAAAGGGCGGCCGCCAGCGCGGTCAGCGGATCGGCGTCGCGGCGCGCCAGGGGCGCCAGCAACAGGAAGAACTGCAGCACGCAGGCGCGCACCACCGAGGCAGTGAAGCCCACCATGGCGGCGTAGAACACCAGCACGATCATGGCCACAGCACACGTCAGCCATCGCTTCCTCCGGCGCAGCAGCAGATGCACCAGCGCCACCAAAAACGCGCAGTGCAGCCCTGACACCGCAAACAGATGGGAAAGCCCCGCCTGTGAGATCGCCGCGCCTATTTCCGGGGAAATACCCGTGCGGTCGCCGGTCAGCTCCGCCAGCACGACGCCGCCGGCAAGCGCGTCGTCCCACACGCGGGAAATGATCTCCTTCGTGCTGCGGGCAAACCGCTGGGGCACATAGAGAAGGCTCCCTGCCTCCCCTTGCTCGACCTGCAGCGTTCCCTTTTGATACAGCAGCACGAACACGCCCCGGGAGGTGAAGGTGGCAATATCCGTTTCATGCACGCGCCCGGCGTTCTGCCACCGCGCCGTGCCGGAAAGCCGCTGTCCCGGCTCCACCGTCAGCAGCGTTTCGTCGCCGTAGAGCACCGCCTTGGCGCCGGGGCCAAGGCGCACGGTGATACGGGCGCCGTGCTCGTTTTCCACGGCATATTCCACGGCGGTGGCGGTAAACGCGGCGGTTTGCCCGCATTGCTCCGTCCACGGGCGGCACACAAGGGCGGTGTAGGCGCTGACGTATAATAACGCCGCGCTCACGGCAAAGACGATCAGCAGCAGGCGCTTGCGAAAACACAGTCTCTTCCCCGCCGCCGCAAGAACGAGGCCTGCCCCGGCCAGCGCGCAGGCCGCCCACAGCTGCCAGCCGTCCCACGGGAGCAGGACGGACAGGCCCACGCCGCAGGCAAAGGAAAACGCCAGCGTAGCCAGCACCCGCATCCCCATTCACCGCCCTCCGTCTTCTGGAAGGATTATACCAAATTACGCGCGCCGGGGCAAGGGCAACATGAAAAGCGACCCGTCCAAAAAGGACAGGTCGCTCTTTCAGCCGTGTCAGATCCCCAGCTGGTTCCACAGGTCGTTGTACAGCGCCAGCGTTTCCACGGGCAGATCCTCATAGATCTCGCAGCGCTCCAGTACCTCCGGCGGAGCGGCCATGATCTCAAAGATCTCCTCGTCCAGCTCCTCCTCGTAGGTCTCCAGATAGTAGTTCTTGTACTCCGCCAGTGCCTCGGCATTGGGCGAGGCGTACCAGATGAAGTCCATGTTGGCAAGGTTGGCGCTGGTGGAGGCAATGAAATTGATCCACGCCTCCGCCTCCGCCTTGTGCTGAGCGGTCTTGAGCACGCACATGGCGTCCACGAACCAGTTGCTTCCCTCGTCGGGGATCACGAACGCCAGATCCTCGTTGTTCTCAAGCATGGTGAGATAGTCACCTGCGTAGTACATGGCGATGGCGGCGTTTCCACCCTCCATTTTCTGGAAGACCTGATCCATCACGAAGGCCTGATACACGCCCTCGTCCTTGGCGTCCCGCAGCCGCTGGAAGGCGGCGCGCAGCTCGTCCTCGTCCGTGGTGTTGATGCTGTACCCCAGATCCAGCAGGGCAGCCGCCAGCGCGTCGCGGGAATTGTTGATCATCAGCACCTGCCCGGCATACTTCGGGTCGAACATGGCGTCCCAGCTGGTGATCTCCTCGTCCACCATGGCGGTGTTGTAGATGATCCCCAGTGTGCCCCACATATAGGGCACGGTGTACTTGTTCTCCGGGTCGTAGTTCAGGCCCTTGTACGCCTCGTCGATGAGCACGTAGTTGGGGATGTTCTCATAATCCAGCTCCGCCAGCATCCCCTCGGAGATCAGCCGGGCGATCATGTAGTCGGAGGGCACGATCACGTCGAAATCCGCGCCGCCCATTTCGATGAGGGAATACAGAGCCTCGTTGCTCTCCACCGTCTGGTAGTTCACGGTGATACCGGTGGTTTCCTCAAATTCGGCGATCAGATCCTCGTCGATATACTCGCCCCAGGAGCACACGTTCACCACCGGGCGGGCGGCGGCGGCATGCCCCGTGACGATCAGAACCACCGCCAGCACACACGCCAGCGCGCCGGCCGTCACCCGGCGCAGCACGATCACCGTGCGGCTGGGCACCTTGACAGCCACCGGCTTCGCCGTGCCGTGCACCTGCCGCTTCGCCTGCTGGGATTCCCGCAGGTTGATGATGACCAGCAGGATCAGCACCGTGACGAACAGCAGCGTGGACACCGCGTTGATCTGGGGGCTGACCCGCTTTTTCGTCATGCCGTAGATGGTCATGGCCAGCGTAGACGTGCTGGAGCCGGCGGTGAAATAGCTGATGATAAAGTCGTCCACCGACATGGTGAACGCCGTCAGCGCGCCGGAAACGATGCCCGGCTTGATCTCCGGGATGACCACCTTCCAGAACGCCTGCATCCACGTGCAGCCAAGATCCTGGGCTGCATCGATGAGGTTGCGGTCCATCTGCCGCAGCTTGGGCCCCACGGCAAGGATGACGTAGGGGATGTTGAAGCACACGTGGGCGATGAGCATGGTGCCGAAGCCCAGCGACAGCCGGGTGGGCAGTGCCAGACCCGTCACACCGTTGAGCCACCCGGCAAAGCTCTCCCAGCCGTTGAAGAACACCACGAACAGAAGGCACAAACTCACGCCGGTGACGATGTCCGCGTTCATCATGGGGATATTGTTCACCGCCATCAGCGCGTCCCGCTTGCGCCGGCGCATGCTGTAAAACCCGATGGCGGCAAAGGTGCCGGCCACCGTGGCGATCACTGTGGCCAGCAGCGACACCATCAGCGTGGTGTACACACTGGTCAGGATCAGCCGGTTGTTCATCAGCGCCCGGTACCAGCCCAGCGAGAAGCCACGCCAGACGGAGCTGGAGGTGCCGGAGTTGAAGGAGAAAATGATAAGGATGAAGATGGGCGCATAGAGGAAAAAGAACACCAGGCCCATCAAAAAGCGGTTGCCGAAGCCGTTGGCCTTCTTCTGCCCT
>JAFTBL010000071.1 GCA_017455225.1 Oscillospiraceae bacterium | reverse complement strand
TGGGCGCCCACATCATGTCCAACTACTCCAGCGAGTTCATCGTGGCCTGCGGCATCATGATCGAGCAGGAGATGACCATCGATGCCATCCGGGAGATCGTGTATCCGCACCCGTCCGTCAGTGAGATCATCCGCGAGGCTGCCTTTGCGGTGCAGCTGTGAAGCGGCGGCGATACGCATTGAGAAAAATTTGATTCGGAGGAAGTGTCTGAACTATGTCCAAAGCACAATTTTACGATCCCAGTGAGCTGCGGGCTCCCGGCAAGATCCATTTTGAGGACATCGACGTGTGTCAGTATCAGAAGACCGTCAAGGACGAGCTGGCGGGCGACAACTTTACGGCGGAGGATATGTTGCGCATCTATCGCGACATGGAGTATATCCGCGAGTTCGAGACCATGCTCAGATCAGTCCGTACCACCAAGTCCTATAACGGCGTGGAGTACACCTACACCGGCCCGGCCCACCTGTATACCGGCGAGGAATCCGCCGCCGTGGGACAGAGCTATCTGCTGGACCACAACGATTTCATCTTCGGCACCCATCGCAGCCACGGCGAGGTGCTGGCCAAGGGCTTCAGCGCCATCGAGAAGATGAGCGACGAGGAGCTGCAGCAGGTCATGGAGACCACCTTCGAGGGCAAGCCCTACGCGGTGGTGAAGGAGCACCTGCCTCAGGCTACGGTGAAGGAGCAGGCCGCCGTGTTCTTCCTGTACGGCCTGATGTGCGAGCTGTTCGGCCGTGAAAACGGCTTTGCCAAGGGCCTGGGCAACTCCATGCACCTTTTCTTCCTGCCCTTCGGCATCTATCCCAACAACGCCATCGTGGGCGGCTCTCCCTGCATCGCCGCCGGCGCCGCGCTCTATAAGCGCAACATGAAAAAGCCCGGCATCGTGGTGGCCAACGGCGGCGACGGCTCTCTTGGCTGCGGCCCCGTGTGGGAGGCGCTGAACTTTGCCGGCATGGATCAGTTCAACACCCTCTGGCCCGACGGCTATAAGGGCGGTCTGCCGGTCATCTTCAACTTTATGAACAACGGCTACGGCATGGGCGGCCGCACCAACGGCGAGACCATGGCCTACGGCGAGCTGGCCCGCGTGGGCGCAGGCTTGAACCCCACCCAGATGCACGCCGAGCGGGTGGACGGCCTTAACCCGCTGGCCGTCATCGACGCTTACAGCCGCAAGATCCCCCTCATCAAGGAGAACAAGGGCCCGGTGCTGCTGGATATCCTGACCTACCGTCTGACCGGCCACTCCACCTCCGACCAGAACGCCTACCGCTCCAAGGAGGAGCTGGACGCTTGGGAGGCCAACGATTGCATCGCCCTGTTCCGCAAGCAGCTGATCGACGCCGGCGTGGCTACCGACAAGTCCATCGACAAGCTGAACGCCGACATCAAGGCCCGCATCACTGAGGTGCTGAAGCTGGCCACCGATCTGTCCCTGTCCCCCCGCATTGACTTTTTGAAGGATCCCGACGCCATTTCACGCTATACCTTCAACAACGGCCGTCAGGTGTCCATGGCGGAGGGCAAGCCCTTCGTGCTGACCGAGAAGGCCGACAACGTCCGCGTCAAGAAGATCGCCGCCAAGGAGCGCGCCGCCGTGGTGGACGGCAAGCCCGTGTCCAAGCTGAAGCAGTTCACCCTGCGCGACGGTATCTTCGAGGCCATCATGGACAAGTATTACGAGGATCCCACGCTGGTGTCCTACGGTGAGGACGTGCGTGAGTGGGGCGGCGCCTTCGGTGTGTATCAGGGCCTGAGCGATTCCATCCCCTTCAACCGCCTGTTCAACTCGCCCATCTCCGAGTCCTGCATCGTTGCCAGCGCCGTGGGTTACGGCATGTGCGGCGGCCGCAGCGTCACCGAGCTGATGTACTGCGACTTCATGGGCCGCGCCGGCGACGAGATCTTCAACCAGATGGCCAAGTGGCAGGCCATGTCTGCCGGCCAGCTGAAGCTGCCCATGGTGCTGCGCGTGTCCGTGGGCCGCAAATACGGCGCCCAGCACTCTCAGGACTGGACGGCTCTGCCCGCCCACGTGCCCGGCTTGAAGGTGGTGTTCCCCGTCACGCCGTATGATGCCAAGGGCATGATGGCCACCGCGCTCAACGGCACCGACCCTGTGATCTTCATGGAGAGCCAGCTGCTGTACGACCGGGGCGCGGAATTCCACGAGGGCGGCGTGCCCACCGAGAGCTACGAGATCCCCTTCGGCGAGCCGGATATCAAGCGCGAGGGCAAGGACATCACCATCCTCACCGTCGGCCCGACTCTGTACAAGGCGCTCAAGGCCGCCGACATCCTGAAGGAGCAGTTCGGCCTGGAGGCGGAGGTCATCGACGCCCGCTCCGTGGTGCCCTTCAACTATGACAAGGTGCTTGCCTCCGTGAAGAAGACCGGCAAGATCATCCTGGCCTCCGACGCCTGCACCCGCGGCAGCATCATCAACGACATGGCCACCCACATCAACGCGCTGGCCTTCGACGATCTGGACGCTCCCGCCGTGGTCATCGGCGCCAAGAACTGGATCACGCCCTGCCCGGAGATGGAGGAGCATTTCTTCCCCAACGAGTATTGGTTCATCGACGCCATCCACGAGAAGATCATGCCTCTGCCCGGCTACACGCCCAAGACCAACTTCACCCGCGAGGAGGAGCTGCGTCTGGAGCGCACCGGCATGTAAGCGCCGATTTTCCCAAAATCGAAAGAGCCCCGGCGGAAGCCGGGGCTCTTTTCCGCTTTTTGCGCCCCGCACGGTTGACAGGAGGGGGCGGAGATGCTATGATTTTCGCCGAACCGAAGGGATCGGAGGATGAAGCCGTGAGCAATGAGCGAAAAAACATCGAGGAGATCGACAAAAATTTCGCCGCGGAAAAGGTGAGCTATGAGGGCATGACCGTGTGGCGTCTGCCTGCCGCGCCCTTTGAGATCCGGGGCTTGTACCGGGCGGAGCAGGGGGATTACCGCCGTCTGCCACACCAGGTGGCGGCGCAGTGCAGCGAGGCGTTGCAGCAGATGTACCTGTGTACCTCCGGCGGGCGGATCCGCTTCCGCACTGACAGCAGCCGGTTCGTGATCCGCTGCGTGGAGACTGATATGCGCCCCCCGGTCAAGCAGCCGCTGATCGCCAGCAACTGCTTCGACCTCTACACCGACGGCTGCTACCGGGGCGCGTTCCGCCCCGACTTCAGCGCCGGCGGCCACGTCAGCCGTCAGGAGTATTATTACCGCCCCGGCTACGAGGGCATGATCACCCTGCGGGACGGGCGGAAAATGCGGGAGGTGCTGATCCATTTCCCGCTGTACAGCGACGTGAAGGACGTGTGGATCGCGCTGGAGGAGGATGCCGTCGTGGCGCCGCCCACGCCGTATCTGACGGAGCGCCCCGTGGTGTTCTACGGCAGCTCTATCACCCAGGGGGGCTGTGCCGCCCACCCCGGCAACGCCTATCCCGCCATTTTGTCCCAGCGGCTGAACGCCGATTTCCTCAATCTGGGCTTTTCCAGCGGCGGAAAGGGCGAGCAGGTCATGGCGGACTACGTGGCCGGCCTGTCCATGAGTGCGCTGGTGATGGATTACGACCACAACGCCCCCAGCGCCGAGCATCTCTGGCACACCCACGAGCCGTTTTTCAAGACCGTCCGCGCCGCTCAGCCGGAGCTGCCCATTATCATGCTGTCCGCCACAGACGCACATTGGGGCGACACCACCGCCGCCCGGCGTGAGGCGATCCGCGCTACCTACGACTACGCGGTGGCGGCGGGGGACAGGAACGTGTGGTTCATCGACGGGCAGACGGTGTTCGCCGATTTCGGCGGCAGCGGCATGTGCACGGTGGATCATACCCACCCCAACGATCTGGGGTTCTGGTGCTACGTGCGCGCGCTGGAGCCGCTGCTGCGGGGCATCCTGCACGGCGCGATGTGAAAGGGGGCAGGGAACGTGAGGATCGAGGAGATCGACAAAAACTTTGCCGGGGAAACGGTGGACTATCAGGGCATCACCACCCGGCATCTTCCGTGCGAGCCCTTTGAGATCCGGGGCTTGTACCGGGCGGAGCCGGGGGATTACCGCCGCCTGCCCCACGAGGTGGCGGCGCAGTGCAACGAGGCGCTGCAGCAGATGTACCTGTGCACCGCCGGCGGACGCATCCGCTTCCGCACTGACAGCCGGCGCGTCATTCTCAAGTGCGCCGTGTCCGCTCTGGCGCCCAACCCCAACGGGGCGCTGATGGGCACCCTTTGCTTCGACCTGTACGCCGACGGCGAATACGTCAACACGTTTCGCCCGGATATCTCCGCCGACGGCTCGTCCGTCAGCCGCAGGGACTTCCTCTTTGCGCCGGGGTACGAGTCGCTGATCACGGTGGGGCCGCGTCAGATGCGGGAGCTGGAGATCAATTTTCCTCTGTACAGCGACGTGAAGGACGTGTGGATCGCGCTGGAGGAGGATGCCGCGCTGGAGCCGCCCCGTCACCGCTATGCGGCGGAGCTGCCCGTGGTCTATTACGGTACCTCCATCACGCAAGGGGGCAGTGCTTCCCACGCGGGCAACGCCTATCCCGCCATGCTGTCCCGGCGGCTGAACACGGATCATATCAATCTGGGCTTTTCCGACGGCGGGCGGGGCGAGCAGGCCATGGCGGAATACATCGCCGCTCTGCCCATGAGCGCGCTGGTGATCGACTACGACGCCAACGCCCGGGGGCTGGAGCAGCTGCGCCAGTCTCACGAGCCGTTTTTCAGGACTGTCCGCGCCGCTCAGCCGGACCTGCCGGTGATCTTCACCACCTCCACCGTCCGCTACGGCGCCAACGAGTCGGCGCTGCGGCGGGAGGTGATCTGCACCACCTACCGCCACGCGCTGGAGGCAGGGGACAGGAACGTGTGGTTCACCGACGGGCTGACCTTTTACGAGGATTTCGGCGGCAGCAACACCTGTACCGTGGACGGCACCCATCCCAACGATCTGGGCTTCTGGGCGTTTGCCGAGGCGCTGGAGCCGCTGCTTCGGCAGGCGCTGAAGCTGGAAAAAAGATGAACAGCGCGCCGGGCGTGATCGCCCGGCGCGCTTTTATCTTGTAAAAAAGCATCGCAGATTTCGTGCCGCGCACGGCACGAAGAGTTCAGATCGTAATTTGCCGCGGCGTGAACGTGGCAAATTACACCGCTCAGCCTACGAAGTGTGTGAATTGTCCGCCTTTGGCGGGCAATGAGTGCGCGAAGTAGGCTGCGATCCTTTTGCCAAAAAACGGCGTAGCCGT